>JBOGDG010000059.1:0-11056 GCA_050701655.1 Micromonosporaceae bacterium | reverse complement strand
CCGCCGGGCCGGCCGGAGCCGCGGTGACCCCGCCCCGGGTCTACACCCGCGCCGAGTGGAGCGCCCGTCCGCCGTCCTCGCCGATCACGGTGCTGGACCGGATGCCGGACCACATCGTGGTGCACCACACCGCGAGCGGGAACACCCGCGACTACTCCCGGCTGCAGGCCGGCCGGATCTCGCACTGGATCCAGGACCTGCACATGGACAACAACGGCTGGAGCGACGCCGGCCAACAGCTCACCATCAGCCGCGGCGGGTACGTCCTGGAAGGCCGCGATCGCAGCCTGTACGCGATCCAGAACCGCAAACACGTACGCGGAGCCCAGACCGCCAATCACAACGACCACACCATCGGCATCGAGAACGAAGGCATCTACGTCTCCCAGAACACCACCACCACGCAGTTCAACTCCCTGGTGCAGACCTGCGCCTGGCTGTGCGAGGTGTACCGGCTGAACCCGCACGTCGCGATCGTCGGGCACCGCGACTACGTCGCCACCCAGTGTCCGGGCGATGTCCTGTACGGCCGGCTGCCGGAGCTCCGCGACCGGGTCGCGGCGCTGCTCGGCGGATAGGAGACATGCCATGAAGCAGCTAGGAGCCATGCCATGAAGCAGCTGGGAGGCATGCCGTGAAGCGGCTGTTTACCATCGGCCTGCTGGTGCTCTCCGCCGCCGGGCTCACCGGCGCGGCGCCGGTGAGCGCGCTGGACGCGAGCGTGACCCCGGCGGCGTCCGCTGACGAGATCGGCGTACAGGCGACGGTGTCGGGGCTGGACGTGTCGCAGGCGCACGGCACCATCGACTGGAACGCGGTACGGGCCGCCGGTTTCCAGTGGGCGTACCTGAAGGCGACCGAGGGCACCACGGTCAAGGACTCCAGGTTCAACACCTACTACCCGGCGGCGTACTACGCGGGCGTGATCCGCGGCGCGTACCACTTCGCCCGTCCCAACCTCTCCACCGGCACCGTGCAGGCCGACTTCTTCGCCAGCAACGGCGGCGCCTGGTCGGCGGACAGCCGTACGCTGCCCGGCGCGCTGGACATCGAGCCGAACCCGTACTCGGGCGGCTACTGCTACGGGCTGACCCAGAGCGGGATGCGCAGCTGGATCTCGGCCTTCCTGAGCCGGTACCAGGCGCGTACCGGCCGGTGGGCGGTCATCCACACCACCCGCAGCTGGTGGGTGAAGTGCACCGGCAACTACACCGGCTTCACCAGCCGGCATCCGCTGTGGCTGGTGCACTGGAGCAGCGGCCCCGGCTCCATCCCGGGTGGCTGGCCGACCTGGACCTTCTGGCAGCACACCAACTGCCGGGTGGTCTCCGGCGTACCGGGCTGCGCCAACGGCGGCTACTTCAACGGCGACCGGACGCGGCTGATCGCGCTGGCCAACAACACCCCTTAGCGCCGGCACCGGTGGCCGGTTCCTACGCTGGTGCGCGTGGAGCTGGTCACCGCGGCGGGCAACGCCGAGCAGCAGCGCCGCGTCGCCACCGGGCTGCACCACGCCGGGGTACGCCCCGGCGACCGGATCGCGGTGCTGCTGCCACCCTCGGGTCCCATGATCGCGACCGTGCTCGGAGCGCTGCGCAGCGGCGTGATCCCGGTGGTGCTGGATCCCCGGCTGGTGCCCCGCGAGCGCGCCGAGCTGCTCGCCGACGCCGACCCGGCGCTGGTGGTCGCCTCGGAGCCGGAGCTGGCGCGGCTGCTCGGCGCCCCGCCGGGCGACCTGGCCGAGGCACCGCTGGGGCGCCCGATGCACTACACCTCCGGCACCACCGGGCGGCGCAAGGGGGTGTATTCGGGGGTGCTGGACGAGGCGGCGGCGGCCGGGTTGCTGGCCGAGGAGTGCGAGCTGTGGGGCTTCGCCGCCGACGATCTGCACCTGGTGCTCTCGCCGCTGCACCACTCGGCGCCGCTGCGGTTCGCCGCCGGCACCCTGCTGTCCGGGGGATCGGTGCTGCTGGCCGGCCGGTTCGATCCGGCGGCGGTGCTGGGGCTGTCCGAACGGCGCCCGACCACGACGTTCTGCGTACCGACCCAGCTGGCGCGGCTGCGTGAGGCCGGCGCGGCGGGCGCGCCGGGGCTGCGCGGTTTCCGGCTGGTGGCGCACGCCGGCGAGCCGTGCCCACCCGCGGTCAAGCGCTGGGCCGTCGACACCTTCCCGACCGATTCGGTGTACGAGTTCTACGGCTCCACCGAAGGCCAGTTCACCGTGTGTACGCCCCGGGACTGGCGGGACCGCCCCGGCTCGGTGGGACGCGCCCGCCCCGGCCGCCGGCTGCGGATCGCCCCCGACGGCACCATCTGGTGCGCGGTGCCGCCGTACGCCAGATTCCGCTACTGGCGGGACGAGGCGAAGACCGCGCGGGCCTGGCAGGGCGAGGAGTTCACCGTCGGCGACGCCGGGCGGCTCGACGCCGACGGCTACCTCTACCTGGAAGGCCGGCGCGAGGACCTGGTGATCACCGGCGGCGTCAACGTCTACCCACTGGAAGTGGAGCGGGTGCTCGCCGAGTGTCCCGGCGTCGCCGAGGTGGCCGTCTTCGGTGTCCCGGACCCGGAGTGGGGTCAGCGGCTGTGCGCCGGGTACGCCGGCACCGCGACCCCCGACCAGCTCGACGGGTACGCCCGCGAGCAGCTCTCTGCGGCGAAGCGGCCGAAGTCGTACACCCGGCTCGAAAGGCTGCCCCGCACCAGCACCGGCAAGATCCGCCGCGCCGACCTGCCCGGTGCTAGCGGTGGCTGGTGAAGCAGGCGACCTGCTGGAACGTCGGCCGGTTCTGCCAGTCGATCGGGCGTACCCCGACCAGCCCGGCGGCGACCGGGGTGATGTCGTCTTCGTGCTTGTCGTAGGTCAGCGCGGCGACGTCGGAGACGCCCTGTGCGTCCAGTGCCCGTCGTACCGCCCCGGCGAGCGAGTCCCGTACCGCGGTGCGGCACGCCGCCAGCGCCCCGTCGCCACAGTAGCTGCGCGACCAGCGGCCGGTCACCGGCTCGCCTAGCAGCTGCCGCAGATCCTTGTTGACCCAGCCGTACCACGGTGGGCCCAGCCAGGACGAGGCGTTGCCGGCCCGCGGGTGGTCGTCGATGCCGTGCCCGATCCCGTCCACGGTGGCGCCGAGGCCGCCGCGCAGCACGTCCCGCGCGAGCGCGTACCGGCCCCGTCCGGCCTCGGAGGTGGGCGCGGACTCCCACCACTCGTCGAAGAGCGCGATCGCCGCCGCGTGCGAGTAGGCGCCGTCGCGGTCCCGGTCCTCGCGTGGCGCGCCGTCGGCGAGCCAGGCCCGCAGCAGCTCGGCCGCTGGCCGGGCCTCCGGGTCGTCACCGATCACAGCCAGCAGGTACGGCAGCGTCTTCGCCGCTCGGGTATCGACCAGCGCCGCCTCCTGTACGGCGGCGAGCAGCGAGTGCCGGGTGACGCCGCCGGCGCGTACCAGCGGAGCGACCCGGTCGGAGAGTGCCAGGCTGCGGTGCACCGACCCGTGGTCCCAGGCGTCGTCGGCGGGCGACGGCCCGAGCCCCGGCTTGTTGTTCCAGCTGATCAGGTAGCCGCGGGGCGGGTTGATCTGATGCAGGTGCTCATCGAACGACAGCCAGCCGCGCCAGTCGTACGCCCCGTCGCCCCAGCGGGGCAGGTCCAGCGTGGTGTCGGCCGCGCGGTGGGGGAGCAGTCCGGAGCCGAAGTACGCGATGTCGCGCGAGTCGGCGTACTGCCAGTTGAACGTGTAGTCGATCTTGTGTACGGCGCGCTGGAACGACGCCGCGCCGGTGACGTATCCGGGGTCGTTGGCCCGCGCGAAGCCGACCAACGAAGACACTTCCCGGTGGTACGTGCTGCGCTGGTGCACCAACGCCACCGGCTCACCATCCACAGTGGTACGCAGCTGCACGATCCCATGGTGGGTACGCATCACCGTGAACTCCAGCTGCCGCGGCGCCCCCGGCGCGCCCGGGTTCGGCAGCGCGGTCTCCCGGTGGGTCTTGATCTCGATCGGCACGCACTCGCCGTCGCGCCGGTAGTGCGTGGACTCGACCGTGGCGGGGGAGCCGTCCGGTTCGCAGAGCCGCTCGGCGACGGTGTCGACGTTGTCGAAGCCGGCGCTGGTCGGCGACCACGCGTAGTCCACCCCGCGCCCGACCTGCACCACGATGTTGGTGCCGGCGAACGCGACGCCCCGAGCCTTGATCCCGGGCCCTTCCAGGGACATCTCGGTCCACAGCTGTGGCGCGAAGTGCCCGGTCTGCGGCCCGGCGACCATCACCGGGTGGCCGTCTGCGGTGTGCTCGCCGGACACCAGCGCGGCGTTGCTCATCCCGTGCGTCGCGCCGGTCAGGTCGATCGTCCCGAACGGCGCGTCCACCTTGCCGGCGATCGGCGCGGGGTCGCCGGTCAGCAGGTTGGTTAGACCCGGGTCCGCCGCATCGCTGGTCGCTCCGGTGCCGGGTGCGGTCGGGGCGCCTTCCGGGTCGGGCAGCGCGACTCCGGCCGCGTCCGGGTCGACCGCGCCGCCGCCGTACCGCCAGCGGGTGGTCGTGGTGGTGGGCGCCTCCGGGTCGTTACGGCCGCGCAGGTCCTCGTACACCCGGCGGCCCTGGGTTTCACCGAATCGCTTCTGGAGTTTCTGCAGCAGCATGGCGTTGCCGTACTCGGCGCCGCCGCCCTTGCCGAAGATCCCGCCGACCAGCCCGGCGATGTAGACCACGTCGGTGAGCTTCCATGGCTTCGGGGTCTTGCCGAGCGCCGCGTACTCGGCGGGGCAGTCGAGCCCGGTCGGCAGCCCCACGGGGCACATCGCGCTCTGCGCCGCGTTGATCCCGGCGACGTACGCCGCCCCCGCGGCGGCCAGCTTGTCACCCTCCGCGCCGTACTCCCGGCGGATCCGCTCGATCTGCGCCGCCGCTTCCTCCTCGGTGTAGTACGAGCTGCGCAGCACCGACTGGTCCATCGCGATGTTCGCGTCGGTGCCGCCGAGGAACTCCGCCGAGCGGGCCGCCCCGGTGTGCCGCAGCACGTCCTGCAGGAACATCCGGTCCCGGGTCCCGGCGTAGCCCGCGCCCCACGCCACGTCGGAGTAGGTGGCGCCCTTGATGTGCGGTACGCCGTACGAGTCCCAGGTGATGGTGACGCCGGCCTTGGGCTGCTCGACCTTCAAAACCTGATCCGGGGGTACGTCGAACACCGAGGCCTTGTAGTAGCGGGTCAGATCGGCGTCACGGATTTCGGCGTGGGAGAGCCGGTTCAGCGCGTCGTACATCTCCCACTGGTTGGCGAAGTTGCGCGGCGCGTTCTTGCCGTCCACCGCGATCCGGTTCACCGGGTCGCCGGCGAGCACCGTGGCCAGCCCGGTGGCGGTGACCGTGCCGGACTGGCCGGGAGGCATCACGTTGAGCACCTCGCCGTAGTCGGCGGCGGGGGCGTACGTGCTGGTGGCTCCGCCGGGTCCGGCCAGCCCCAGCAGGAGCGCCGCCGTGACTATGGAGATGAAGATCCGAGGGGTACGCATTGCGCTCCTCCTGGCCCGGTATGAGAAGACTTTTCAGCTATTCGTCGGTCATGATGGCGATTGTGTTACTGAGAGGTAATAACCGCCGTGCACGGCTGTTTGGCGGTGGGTGGCGGTTGTTCACGATTCGGCAGAGTCGTACGCAAAAAGGTAACGCTACGGCCTTGCGGATAGCTAGCGGCCTATGCGCGAATTGCGGGGTCATGGTCGGAAAGGGTTTCCCCGCCCGCGACGGTGGGGCCCACGCAGGGAGGTTTCATGGCGAAGCTCCATCGCCTGCGCCCCCGACATGACAGGGAGGTCGCGGGTGTGAGGCGGCGCGGCTGGCGGATCGCGGGCTTCACGCTGATCGCACTGTCGATGGCGAGCTTCGCTACAAGAACCCGTACTACGGGCAGCAGTACAACGGCTCGTACAACATCGGGATGATCCGCGGCGCCTACCACTTCGCGCTGCCCGACCGCTTCAGCGGCCGCGTCCAGGCCAACTACTTCGTCGACAACCGCGGCGGCTGGTCCGCCGACGGCAAGACCCTGCCGGGCGCCCTCGACATCGAGTACAACCCGTACGGCTCGACCTGCTTCGGGCTGTCGCAGAGCGCGATGGTGTCGTGGATCCGGGACTTCTGCCACACGTACCACGCGAGGACGGGCCGCTACCCGACGATCTACAGCACCACCAACTGGTGGGTCTCGTGCACCGGTAACAACGGCTCCTTCGGTGACACCAACCCGCTGTGGCTCGCGCGGTACAACTCCTCGCCCGGTCAACTGCCCGCCGGTTGGCGTACCCACTCCATCTGGCAGTACTCCAGCGACCCCATCGACCAGAACTGGTTCAACGGCTCGTACGCCCGGCTCCAGGTCTTCGCCCGCGGCGCTGAGCACCCGCCGCCGACCACCACCGCGCCACCACCTCCGCCCCCGACGACCCCGTCGGAGACCCCGAGCGAGTCACCGTCGGAGACCCCCCGGCGAGACGCCGAGCGAGTCCCCGGTGCCCACCTCGCCGGTCGCCACCACCAGCGCACCGACCCTTCCGGTCACCGGCACCAGCACAATCACCATGGGCGGTACGGGCGCCGCCCTGCTGCTCGCCGGCACGTTCATGCTGGTGATGGGACAGCGTCGCCGCCCCGTACCGCTGCACGCGCCCGGCCGGCACAAGGAGCAACTGAGCAACGCGATCGCGGCGAGCCGCCACGCCCCACCCGGGTGTGGCGGCTCCCGCGTCCCGTACGTGTAAAGTGTTCGCTCGCGGGTCAGTCGCCGGCTCTCCCTCTCGTAGGGCGGCAGGTACAGTTGACACCGCACAAGTCCGAGTGGCGGAATGGCAGACGCGCTAGCTTGAGGTGCTAGTGCCCGGATTAGGGCGTGGGGGTTCAAGTCCCCCCTCGGACACAAACAGCATGCCCGCGCGGCAGCCGCGCCGTCGACGTGCACGTGCCGGCGTTGCGGCACCATCCGAATCCAAGCGGGTGGTTGCACCACGCCGCGCGGCTGGCTTCGTTGCACGGGTTGTCGCATGCGCGACAGCGTTCTGTTAAGGCTGCGGCTACGGTCGGAGCCCATGTGCGACCCCGCGCCCGACGGAGATCGTCGGGCTGACACGGTTCGAGCGATCCCGCCGCGAGGCTCTCTCGGCCTACGCCTCTGCGCGATCTGTGCCGGGGCGCTGCTGGCGGCCACACCCGCGGCGTGCAGCGGTGAGGGAGAGTCGCCACCGAGCGCGAAGACGGCCCGGCCGCCAACTGCTACGGCCTCTCCGGACACGGTGCCCGGTACCGGGCCGGACCGGTCGCCGGCGCCGCAGCCGACCGCTGTCCCGGCGTCCCCACCTGCGGCCAGCACGGTGCGGATGGGCGCGGTCGAGTTGCGGCCGGAGGACCCGTACGCCGGTGGTCAGCTGCTCGTACTGATCAACGGCGGTGCCACACGGATCGACGTGAACTGCTGGGTCGTGGAATCCGCGGCCACAGGTAAGTCGGTCCGGATTCATGCCAAGAGCGCCCTCGCTCCGGGGGCGTACCTGCGTCTCTTCCCGGATGACGCCGTGTTTGAGGCCACGGACACATTGTCGCTGCTCGACCGACGAGAGCGACTGGTCGACCGGACACCGAAGCTCGATGACCGCGCGGGGGACGACAGGTTGTGGTTCCGAACCCGGAGCGGCACGTGGTTGTTCGGTCGGGGGTTCCGCCTACCCGATCAGGTGGCGGATGGGCAGCTGGTGACCGATAACAACACCTGCTGACCCGACCTCCAAGGAGGCGCCATGAGGTCCCGACTCCTGCCGGCACTGGTTGCCGGCACCCTGCTACCCGTGGCCGGCGTCGCGCTAACCGCCGGGCCCGCCCAGGCCGGTCACTCGACACCTGTCGTGCGCGACGTGTCGATGGGCAACCTCGCCGCCAACGAGCGCGAGCTGCACATCGTGGTCGACCCCAACAACCCGAACCACCTGGCCGGCGGCGCGAACGAACGCGGCGGCGGCAACAGCCAGGAGTGGTACGCGTCCACCGATGGCGGCCGCAACTGGACCAGCGGCAACCTACCGTTCGGCACACTCACCGTTACCGACATCGGCAACGACGGCGACACGCTCCTGATGAGCGACCCGGCTGTCGACTTCGGGGCGGGCGGCCGGATCTACTACTCGGCGTTGGCGCACCGGGACAGTGAGGATCCGTGCACTCTGTTCGTTACCAGCTCGAACGACGACGGCGCCAACTGGACCGACCCGGCAAACGGAGTGGTGGTCGCCGAGTCCGGCAGCGTCTGCAACGACAAGGAGTTCATCCTCGTCGACCGGGCGAACAACGACAACGTGTACGTCGCCTGGACACCGTTCGGTGGCGGAAACAACCGCGAGGTGGTGTTCTCACGCGATCTCAACGGGGTGGGCGACGGGTTCGCATTCTCCGCTCCGGTGGTGTTGTCAACCGACTCCGCGCAGGACGGCTGCCTGAACCACGGCGCCGAACTGGCCCAGGAGGCCGGCGGTGGCGACCTGTACGTCGCGTGGGTCACCCTCTGCTCGGGGTTCGGTGACGGCGACGACGGATCGATCTGGGTGGCCCGCTCCACCGACCAGGGGCAGAACTTCGGCGCGCCTGTCCAGGTGGCGACGCTGGACAACGTCAACCCGCCGATCGCGACCGGTTTCCGGGCACGGTCGTTCCCCAGCATCGACGCCGACCCGGCGACGGGCCGCCTGTTCGTGGTCTGGGCGGACTACACCGACAGCGATGGCGGCGACGCGGACATTCTGATCTCGTCGTCGATCGACAACGCGGGATGGACAACTCCGTCCGGTGTCGATGTCGAAGCGGAGGCCGATGACCAGTTCATGCCGTGGGTCGATGTCGCGCAGAACCGGGTGCACGTCGCCTACTACGCCTTCGACGACGAGACCAGCAACCACAACGTCTTCATGTCGTACGGGGCGGTCGCGGCAACGCCAGCGTTCACGGCGATCCAGGTGAACTCTCAGCCGACACCTGCGGCGACCGGCTTCATCGGTGACTACATCGCCGTGGATGTGGGGTCGGACGACGTGGCTCACCCGACCTGGGGCGACGGCCGGACGGGCGTTGGCGGCGCGACCGACGGGTTCTCAGCCCGGGTTGACTTCTCGCCACCGTCGACAGTCACCGCGGCGGCGAGCCCGAACCCGCTGCCTTGGGGGGCCAACACCACGGTGACGGCGACGGTGACCGGCGCGCACAGTGAGAACGAGCAGTGCATCCCGGTGCAGTTCACCGTGACCAGCAGTGGCACGCCATCACCTGCGAGCGGCAGCGGGACGACGACCGCCGCCGGCCAGGTCACGTTCACCTACACCAACGGGACCGCCGGGACCGACACGGTGACGGTGTGGGCCGACCTCGACGAGGACGGTACTCAGGAGGCCGGCGAGACCACCGACGTGACGGTCGTCTGGTCCAAGCATCCGACCTCGATCGCGTACACCGGGCCGAACTTCGTCGCGAACGGCGACCCGGCGACCCTGTCGGCCGTCCTGACCGACACGTTGCTGTCGGTGCCAGTGCACGGTGAGACGGTGACCCTCACGCTCGGCGCCGGTCTCGGCGCCCAGTCCTGCTCCGCTGCCACGGACGTGACCGGCACCGCAACGTGCACCATCGCCGTGGTGAATCAGCCGCTCGGGCCGCTGACGGTCACCGCGAACTACCCCGGCGGCACCAACTACCTGCCGTCGTCGACCTCGGCCTCGATCGTGGTGTTCGCGTGGACCACGGGAGGCAACTTCGTGATCGGTGACGGCAACGACACCGTCGGCGGCACGGCGACGTTCTGGCACGACGAGTGGTACCTCCACAACAGCGTCAGCGGAGGCACGGCGCCGCCGAAGTTCAAGGGCTTCGCCAACGACCCACCGGGCAGCACCAGCTGCGGTGGTACGTGGACGAGCGAGCCGGGCAACAGCCCACCACCGGCATCCGTGCTGCCCGAGTACACCGCGGTGCTCGTGACGGACAGCGTGACCAAGACCGGAAAGGTGATCACGGGTACGAAGCCCATCATCGTCATCATCCGGGTCGACCCCGGCTATTCGCCGAACCCGGGCCACCCCGGGACGGGCGAGGTTCTCGGGGTGTTCTGCCCGTAACCGCGACCGGTGCCTGACGAGTGGGACCCGGCGACCCGCCGGGGACGCCGGGTCCCACGACCGGACGCCGACAGCGACTCGGCCGCACCTTCCCGCGCACGTCGACCCGTACGCCGATGCTCGCGGACGGTGTCGGTGCCGAAGCGCGCACTACCAAGGGCGTCGAGAGAGGCGGTTGTGTGGCCTTCTCTCACCATTCGGCGGCTTCTCGACCAGATCTCACGGCACGTGCAGGTTGCGGATCGTGATCTTGGGCGGTGCGGCTGCCGTCTCGACGATTTCCACTTCGAGGGTGAGGTCGCTGCGCCCCTCCTCTTGTGACCACAGGGGCAGCTCGACGTGCCATGGCCCGGCGTCCGAGCGGTAGACGTCCGCGTGCTGCCACGCCTGCTCTGGCAGCGGTACGAACGTCGCCGGATAATCCCGCGCCCACAGTCCGAGGTCGTACGCCGGGTCGTCCGCGTACAGGGTGTAGTCGCGGGTCAGGCCGGCGTAGTCGGCGGCGACGATCCGCTCCACGATGCCCGCGAGCAGGGGCCGAAACCGGTGCGGCAGCGGATCGTCAGGCATCCGCGAATCGTACGGCGCATCGCCGCGCAGAGGTGGAGGGTGTGGGACGCGAACCTGTGACCTAGGAAGCACGGCGGACCCGGGCGGGCCAGCACCGCCGTCGAACTCGGGGCATCCCAGAGTCTCCGGAAACCCGGAAGGACTCAGAAATATATCCGAGATAAATATGTCCCCCTGCCGCTGACTCACCCACCAACGCCCGTTGCTCGTCCGCCGACTCACCGATTTTCCGCGCGGAGCAACGGTGCGCCGCTGGCAAGGTTGCGGGCGCGTCATCAACTAGCCGCATTTTCCGCACCTTGATGTGCTTACCCCTCGTTGTGTTCGGGCCAGGGTAGGTC
>JBOGDG010000058.1:0-11087 GCA_050701655.1 Micromonosporaceae bacterium | reverse complement strand
CTCGGCCTGGACACCGAGCCGATCACGCTGGCCGACGGCAGCGGGCTGTCGCGGCGCAACCAGCTCACCGCCGGGCTGCTCACCTCGCTGCTGGTGCTGGCCGCGGACGACGCGCACCCGGAGTTGGCGGGGGTGTTCACCGGGTTGGCGGTGGCCGGCTACTCGGGCACCCTGCACGACCGGTTCGGCGCGGCAGCCGGTGCCGGAGCGGGGCTGGTACGCGCCAAGACCGGCACCCTGAACGGAGTGAGCTCGCTGGCGGGAGTCGTGGTCGACGCCGACGGCCGGCTGCTCGGCTTCTCGCTGATCGCCAACAACGTGCCCGGCGGCCTGGACTCGGCGGAGCCCGTACTGGACAAGATCGCCGCCAAGCTGGCCGCCTGCGGCTGCCGTTAGAGCACCGCGGCCCCGGCCGGGGTGCGGCCGGGGCGGGGCGGCGGCCGACTACTTCGGCTGGACGGCGTACCGGACCAGGACCACGCCCTGGCCCTCCCAGGTACGGGTGTCCAGCAGCCGCAGCGACACCGGCGGCTGCCCCTCGAACGCCGGGGTGCCGGCGCCGATCGCCCCGGCGCCGATCATCAGGTGCACCTCGTCGACCAGGCCGGCGGCGAGCAGGTCGTTCCACAGCGTGTGGCTGCCGAACACCAGGATGTCCCCGCCGGGCTGCCGCTTGAGCTCGGCGATCCGGTCGTGCGCGTCGCCGCGCTTCACGATCTCGGTGTTCTGCCACGCCCCCAGCTCGTCGGGGGTCAGGGAGTCGGAGACCACCACCTTCTGGATGGCGCCGTTGAGCCGGGAGATCTCCCGCTCCAGCTCCGGCGCGCTCTCGTCGCCGGCGACCGGCGGCCAGTAGCTCTGGAAACCCTCGAAGGTGGTACGCCCCAGCAGGAACGTGTCGGCGGTACGCAGCCGCTCGGCGTTGTACTCACTGAACGCGTGGTCGAAGGGCAGCGCCATCACGTTCCTGCCCTCGCCCTCGAAGTAGCCGTCGAGCGAGACGAAGTTGTGGACGATGAGCTTGCGCATGGGTGGTCACCCTCTCTTCACGTACCTCTGTGGGCTGTTCTACCCGTGAAGAGACAGCGATGGTCGCGGACTCATCGGTGTTCAGGAAATTTCTTCTTGGTACGCCGGACGAGCCGGTCGCCCGCACCTACGCAGCGTCGCCAGCTACCGTGGGGTAATGGTGCAGTTCGTGGACTGGGATCTCGCCGCGGCGACGGCGGGCACGTTGAGCAAGTCCGGACCGAAGGTGAGTTACTCGGAGGCCGCCGCGGTGGTCAGCGAGCTGCGCGAGCTGACGGACCTGGCCGACGCGCACGTACGGGACTACACCGACCTGCGCGCACAGGTGTCCCATCCACCGGTACGGGTGGTGGACCGGCCGGACTGGGCGGCGGTCAACATACACGGGCTGGACAAGGTGTTCACGCCGTTGGTGGAGCGGCTCGCCGAGGGGCGCGAGCCCGGCGCGCTGGCGCAGGCGATCGGCTCCCGGATCGCCGGGGTGCAGGCGGGCACGGTCCTGGCGTACCTGTCGGGGAAGGTGCTCGGGCAGTACGAGGTGTTCTCCTCTGAGCCGGGCCAGCTGCTGCTGGTGGCGCCGAACATCGTCGAGGTGGAGCGCAAGCTGGACGCCGATCCGCGTGACTTCCGGCTCTGGGTGTGCCTGCACGAGGTGACCCACCGGACCCAGTTCACCGCCGTACCGTGGCTGAAGGAGAAGTTCTTCGCCGAGGTGGCGGCGTTCGTCAACGCCACCCAGCTGGATTCCGAGCAGCTCGCCGACCGGGTACGGCGCGCCGTGGAGGCGATCGCCGGCTCGATCCGGGATCCGCAGAAGCCGTTCAACGTGATGGAGCTGGTGCAGACCCCGGCGCAGCGCGAGGTGCTGGACCGGCTCACCGCGATGATGACGCTGCTGGAGGGCCACGCCGAGTACGTGATGGACGGCGTCGGCCCGTCGGTGGTCCCGAGCGTGGAGGAGATCCGCGCCAAGTTCAACCAGCGGCGCGAGGTGGCCAGTCCGATCGAGCGGGTGGTACGCAAGCTGCTCGGCATCGACGTGAAGCTCCGGCAGTACGCCGAGGGCCGCAAGTTCGTACACGCGGTGGTTGACCGGGTGGGCATGGCGGGCTTCAACCGGATCTGGGAGTCGGCCGAGACGCTGCCGCTCAAGTCGGAGCTGACAGATCCCGACGCGTGGGTCGCCCGGATACACGGCGGCGCGTCCACCTCCGGCAACCCGACCGTGGCCGCAGCCCCCGCTAAGCCGACGGTGGCGAAGAAGACCGTCGCCAAGAAGGTCGCCAAGAAGGTCGCCAAGAAGGCCGTCAAGAAGGCGGCCACCAAGCAGGTCCCCACCGAGACGGCAGCCGCGAAGAAGACCACGGCGAAGAAGACCGCGGCGAAGAAGACGACTAAGCGACCCCCGGACGACGCGCCGCCGTCCACCGAGGGCTGAGCGGGTACGCCATGGCGGGGCCGCCGCCGGCGGTAGCCGAGCTCCGGGTCGCGGTACGCCGTGTGCTGGCGCAGCTGCGTACCACCCCTGGTGGGTTGGTGTTGGCAGCCTGCTCGGGGGGCGCCGACTCCCTGGCACTGGCCGCCACGCTGGCCTTCGTCGCCCCCCGGATCGGGCTGCGCGGCGGGCTGGTGACCGTCGACCACGGGATGCAGCCAGGCTCCGCCGAACGGGCGGCCGCCGTCGCCGGCTGGGCCAAGACGCAGGGGCTGGACCCGGTCGAGATCGCCACCGTCGAGGTGGGTGGCGACGGTGGGCCGGAGGCGGCGGCGCGTACGGCCCGGTACCGGGCGCTGGACGAGGTGGCGGCCCGGCTCGGCGCCGCGGCGGTGCTGCTGGGCCACACCAGCGACGACCAGGCAGAGACGGTGCTGCTGGCGCTCGGGCGCGGTGCCGGGCTACGCGGGATCGCTGGCATGCCGGCGCGCCGGCGCATCTACCTGCGGCCGCTGCTGGGGGTGTCGCGTACCACCACTCGGGAGGCCTGCCGGGCGCTCGGCCTGGAGCCCTGGGAGGACCCGCACAACGCCGATCCGGCGTACGCCAGGGCCCGGATCCGCGCGCTGATGCCGATGCTGGAGCAGGCCCTGGGGGGCGGGCTGGTGGCGAATCTGGCCCGTACCGCCAAGCTCGCGGCCGCCGATGAGGCGGTGCTCGGCCGGATCGCCCGGCGGGTGCTGGCCGGGATCCTGGGCGAGGACGGCTCGCTCGACGCCACCGCCCTGGCCGGCCATCCCACGGCGGTACGCAGCCGCGTGCTGCACCGCTGGGCGCGCACTCTGGGGTGCCCCGGCTCGGCGCTGTCCGCCCGCCACATCGACGCCCTGGACGCGCTGCTGGTCGCCTGGTCCGGCCAGGGTCCGGTGCACCTGCCCGGCGACATCCGGGTACGCCGCACCGCCGGCCGTCTGGTCGCCACGGGACCCGGTCCCACCTCCGGGTGAGGTTCGGACCCCGGTGTGCCTGAGATCAAGGGCATCGGGCAGGCTGTGCGCATGGCCGACGGCAGCTGGTATGCGGGCGACATCGACCGCGTGATCGTCACCGAGGAAGAGATCCGGCACAAGACCGCGGAGCTGGCCAAGCAGGTCGCCGCAGACTACGCCGGCCGGGACGGCGTACTGCTGGTTGGGATCCTCAAGGGCGCGTTCATGTTCATGGCCGACTTCTCACGCGCGCTGGGGCTGCCCACCGAGCTGGAGTTCATGGCGGTCAGCTCGTACGGGCAGGGTTCGACCTCCTCCGGGACGGTGCGGATCCTGAAGGACCTGGACCGGGACATCACCGGCAAGCATGTGATCGTGGTCGAGGACATCGTCGACTCCGGACTGACCCTTTCCTGGCTGTTGCGGTATCTCAAGAGCCGCCAGGTCGCCTCCGTCGAGGTGGTGGCGCTGCTGCGCAAGCCGGACGCGGTGAAGGTCGACGTCCCGGTGCGGTATCTGGGCTTCGACATCCCCAACGAGTTCGTGGTCGGCTACGGGCTGGACTACGCCGAGCGGTACCGCGAGCTGCCGTGTGTCGCGGTCCTCAAACCCGAGGTCTACCAGCGCAGTTAGGGGTACGGCGGCCGCCGCGGTCCGATCGTCCGGAGCGGCACAGGCAGCTGTGAAGAGGCTGAGAGCGGCGACGCCGGCTCGGCGATGCCAGCACGCACGGTGTACCGTCAAATATCCGCTTCAAGTCCGGGTTCACGCGGCGGGGCGCAGCTCAACAGACACTGCGCACGGCGGCCGCGAGGGCGTAACGATGGTGTGAGATCAGGAGGGTCGGGCGCCGGAGCCCGCAAGAGCATGGAACGCACGCGATTCTTCCGCAAGCCACTGTTCTGGGTCGTACTGGTGATCCTCAGTGCGCTGTTGCTCAGCACCCTGTTCACGGGTGAGCCCGACTACCAGAAGGTTGACACCTCCGTCGCCCGGGCGCAGATCGCCAAGGACAACATCAAGAAAGCCGTCCTCGAGGACAAGGAACAGGTCCTCAGCCTGGAGCTGAAGAACGGCATCAAGGTCAAGGGCAAGACCACCAGCAAGGTGCAGGCTTCGGTGCCCGCCGAGTCGATCGACGAGCTGGACAAGCAGCTCAGCGACGAGGCCTTCGCCGGTGACATCGGCTCGTACGACGTCGAGGTCACCGAGGAGAGCGTCTTCGTCACGATCCTGATCACCCTGCTCCCCGTGGTGATCGTGGTGATCCTGCTGCTGCTGTTCATGAGCCAGATGCAGGGCGGCGGCAGCCGGGTGCTCAACTTCGGCAAGTCCAAGGCGAAGCTGATCACCAAGGACACCCCGAAGACCACGTTCGCCGACGTCGCGGGCTGCGAAGAGGCGATCGAAGAGCTGCACGAGATCAAGGACTTCCTGCAGAATCCGGCGAAGTACCAGGCGCTCGGCGCCAAGATCCCGAAGGGCGTCCTGCTGTACGGCCCGCCCGGCACCGGTAAGACGCTGCTGGCGCGCGCGGTGGCCGGCGAGGCGGGGGTGCCGTTCTACTCGATCTCCGGGTCGGACTTCGTGGAGATGTTCGTCGGTGTCGGCGCGAGCCGGGTGCGCGACCTCTTCGACCAGGCCAAGGCGAACGCCCCCGCGATCGTGTTCGTCGACGAGATCGACGCGGTCGGCCGGCACCGCGGCGCCGGGCTGGGCGGCGGCCACGACGAGCGGGAGCAGACCCTCAACCAGCTGCTGGTCGAGATGGACGGGTTCGACGTCAAGGGCGGTGTGATCCTGATCGCCGCCACCAACCGTCCCGACATCCTCGACCCCGCGTTGCTGCGTCCCGGCCGGTTCGACCGGCAGATCGCCGTGGACCGCCCCGACATGGTGGGTCGCCAGGCGATCCTGCAGGTGCACGCGAAGGGCAAGCCGTTCGAGCCCGGCGTCGAGCTGGACACGCTGGCGCGGCGTACCCCCGGATTCACCGGTGCCGACCTCGCCAACGTGATCAACGAGGCGGCGCTGCTGACCGCCCGCTTCGACAAGAAGGCGATCACCACCGACTTCCTCGAAGAGGCGATCGACCGGGTGATCGCGGGTCCCGAGCGGCGTACCCGGGTGATGAGCGAGAAGGAGAAGAAGGTCACCGCGTACCACGAGGGCGGGCATGCCCTGGTGGCGTGGGCGCTGCCGAACTCGGCGCCCGTACACAAGGTGACGATCCTGCCGCGCGGCCGGTCGCTGGGGCACACCCTGGTGCTGCCGACAGAGGACAAGTACAACCAGACCCGATCCGAAATGGTCGACACCCTGGCGTACGCCCTCGGCGGCCGGGCCGCCGAGGAGCTGGTGTTCCACGAGCCGACCACCGGCGCCGGCGACGACATCGACAAGGCCACCAACCTGGCCCGCGCGATGGTCACCGAGTACGGCATGAGCGCCAAGCTGGGCGCGGTGAAATACGGCACCAAGGACTCCGAGCCGTTCCTGGGCCGCGACATGGGCCACCAGCGCGACTACTCCGACGCGATCGCCGCCGACATCGACGCCGAGGTGCGGTCGCTGATCGAGCTGGCGCACGACGAGGCGTGGGAGATCCTGGTCGAGTACCGCGACGTGCTGGACGCGATGGTGCTGGAGCTGATGGAGAAGGAGACCATCACCCGCGACGACATGGCGCGGATCGCGGCGCGTGTGACGAAGCGGCCGCCGATGGCGCCGTACAACGGGTTCGGAAAGCGTCAGCCCAGCGACAAGCCGCCGGTGGTGACCCCGTCGGAGACGATCTCGCTGCGCAAGCAGGCCGCACAGGACGGCGCCGAGGCGCTGGCCGGCTCAACCGCGGGCATGGCCGCGGGTGAGTCCGGCGACGGTGCCAGCCGGCCGAGTCCCCGGCCGCGTGGTCGCCACTCCGCCGACAGCTCGCAGCCTCGCGGCGCGGACTCCACCCGGGGCTCGGCTCCGGTACGCGACCCCGGCCTCCCCGGCGAGGGTCAACGCTGAGCGCCGCCGACGCGCATGACCTGCGCGGTCAGCTGGACGCCGACCCGGTGGACGGCGAGTCGAACGCTGGTCTGGACATGCTCGCCGCCCGGATCGTGAACGGTGGCATCAACGGCACCCCGGTGGACGAGGCGGTCGACCTGCCGAGCATCGAGCGGGCGGTACGCGAGATCCTGATCGCGATCGGCGAGGACCCGGATCGGGAAGGGCTCCGCCGTACGCCGCACCGGGTCGCCCGCGCGTACGCGGAGCTGTTCGCCGGGCTGCGGATCAACCCGGCGAGCGTACTCACCACCGCGTTCGAGGAAGACCACGACGAGCTGGTGCTGGTACGCGACATCGAGATCACGAGTATGTGCGAACACCACCTCCTTCCCTTCCACGGAGTGGCGCACGTGGGCTACATCCCCGGCGACGCCGGCCGGATCACGGGGCTGTCGAAGCTGGCCCGGCTGGTGGAGGCGTACGCCCGCCGCCCGCAGGTGCAGGAGCGGCTCACCTCGCAGATCGCGGACATGCTGATGCTGAAGCTGGAGCCGCGCGGCGCGATCGTCGTGATCGACTGCGAGCACATGTGCATGTCACTGCGCGGCATCCGCAAGCCCGGCGCCCGTACCCTCACCTCGGCGGTGCGCGGCATCTTCCAGCGCGACGCGAAGTCTCGCAACGAGGCGATGAGCCTCATCCTGCACCGCTGACACCGCGGCCCCGGGTGTCGGGGCACTTCCATCTGCGGTCGCCCGACAGCCCGGAAGCCGGGGGCCGCTACTCGTCGGGGAAGAGGTCTTCTTCGCGGGGGCGGCCGGTGAAGGCGAGCCAGATGCCGACCACGAAGCAGATCGTGCCGACCACGCCGAGGGTCCATGGCGCGGTGGTGCGGACCAGCCGCAGTTGGTCGGCCCCGGTCCTGGTGCGCTCGACGTTGGCCTTGATCGACTCGTCGGTGAGCGTGAGGGTGCCTTCCAGCAGGGTGAGCGTCTCGCCGGTGCCCGGGTCCTCCAGCTCCTGGCTGACCTTCTCGGTGCCCTTGATGATGGCGCCGGTGGTCGGCTCCACCCACAGGGTGCGGGTGTTCTCGTAGTAGCGCTCGGCGAGCACGCTGGCCTCGTCGGGCTGGCCGATCAGTCGGCCCGGCACCTCGCGGTCCTCGATCTTGGTGCGGCCGATCCTCTGCTCGAAGACGTACACGGCCAGGCCGTCGATGGTGTCTTCCTTGACGTACCGGACAGTCGGAGCGGTGCGCAGTACGACGTCGAAGTACTTGTATTCCTTCTTCTCGGTGCCGAACGGGAACTTGTAGATCTGTCCCTCGTGCGGGCCGGTGAAGGTCTTGTAGTCATCGGCGCGGCCCGGGTCCTTGATGTACTCCGACGAGCACGGCTCGACCGCCTCGCCGGTGTGCCGATCCAGACAGACCTTCTGCTCGTACACCGAAACCGGTTCGTTCTTGGCGTTGGGGTTGGCGGGCTCGAGCATCACCATGCCGATCTCCCACACCATGACGTTGCCGTACTTCTTCGCCTCGGGGGCCGAGGTGAGGCCCTTGACGGTACGGTTGATCTTGACGTCGACGCCGCTGCGGATGATCTCTTCGTCCTCGTCGGTGGCCGCCTTGGGATTGAAGATCGTCATGTCGACGCCCTCGGCGTACGACACGGTCGGCGAGCCGCCGCGCTCCAGCTGCGCCACGCTCGGGTACAGCGAGAGCGGCAGCATGATGGCAAGTCCGATTGCGAATGCTCCCACAGCGAGCAGCAGGAAGCCGAAGATCCGTCGCATTGGCAACCGTCCGATCAGGGGGTGAGGGATTTTCGGATTTCGCCAGTGTTTCGCGGAGCCTACCTGACAGTAACCACGGTCTGCGTGCCCGCTTTAGCGCTTCTTAAGGACGAGTGCGAGATTCCAGGAGACAATCTCGCGCACTCCGGGCAGATGGATTACGGGCTTCGCCCACCAGGGGTGGTAGCGCGGGAATCCCCCCACCAGAACGGCGTCCCGATTGCGCCGCGCCCAGCGCAGTCCCCACGCCACGGTCACCGCGAACAGGCTCTCGCCGTACTTGTTCTTCGGCTGCTTGCCGTACTTCCTGAGGTAGCGGCGGCGCGCCAGCCGGCCGCCCAGGAAATGCCACGGCGACGTCTCGTGCCCGCCCCACGGCGAGAACCACGGGGTGTACGAGAGGAACACCGTGCCGCCCGGCCGGGTCACCCGTACCATCTCGGCGGCCATCAGCCACGGGTCCGGTACGTGCTCCAGGACGTTCGACGAGTAGCAGACGTCGACCGAGTCGCTGCGCACCGGCAGCCGCATCCCGCTCGCCATGATCATCCCCGGCGCGGGTGCCCCCCGGGTGGACAGCTCGCCGACGTCCGGGTCGACTCCGACGTAGCTGGCGCCGGCGTCCCGGAACGCGTCAGCGAAGTACCCCGGGCCGCCGCCGACGTCGAGCACGACCTTGCCTTTGAGCTCGGTGTACGTACTCAGCTGGTCGACGGAGTCCCGGGCCAGCGTCGAGTAGAACAGGTCCGGATCCGACTGCTCCTTGAGGAATGTCCGGAACAGCGTGATCGATCGCGACAGGCTGGGACGAGTCATCGGCGGGTCCTCGTACGGGGGTCGGGGAGCTGCTCGGTGGCACGTGAAGGGTCTTCACGAATCGGCCGTCGCACGCTAGCATCCGCTGCAACGGAACAGCTACCAGCGAGTAACCTTGCTGGATCGCCGTACCGTCCTGGGGAGGTCCTGGCATGACCGGACGTGCAGCGCGTAGCCCGCGGCGGGTGCTGTGCCTCAACTGGCGCGACACCCGGCATCCGGAAGGCGGCGGCTCCGAGCGCTATATCGAGCAGATCGCACAGGGGCTCGCGGCGCTGGGTGACGAGGTGACCATCTTCTGCGCCAAACATGACCGGGCTCCCAGAGACGAGACTGTCGACGGGGTACGGTTTCGGCGCCGCGGCAACCGGCTCACGATCTACCTGCTCGCTCTCTGGTACGTGCTGCGGCACCGCGCCGACGCCGTGGTCGACGTGCAGAACGGTATGCCGTTCTTCAGCGTCCTGGTAGCCCGGTGCCCGGTGATCGTGCTGGTGCACCACGTACACCGGGAGCAGTGGCGGGTGGTGCTGCCCGGCCCGCTGGCGCGTTTCGGGTGGTGGATCGAATCCCGGCTGGCGCCGCGCCTCTACCGGAAGTGCCAGTACGTCGCGGTCTCCGAGGTGACCAAGCGCGAGCTGTCCGAGCTGGGCGTCGCCCCGGCGCGGATCACCGTGATCCCGAACGGCATGTACCCGGTGCGTCCGGTGAAGGGCGGCCCCGCCGAGACGCCCACCTTGGTGACGGTCGGCCGGATCGTGCCCCACAAGCGGCTCGAACACGCCGTCGAGACGCTGCACCAACTCCGCGACCGGTGGCCGACGCTGCGGCTGGAAGTGATCGGCGAGGGCTGGTGGTCAGAACAGGTCGCCGGGTACGCCACCGAACGCGGCGTCGCCGACCGGGTCATCATGCGGGGGTACGTCGACGAACAGGCCAAACACGAGACGCTCGCCGCCGCCTGGCTGCACCTGTGCCCGTCGCTGAAGGAGGGCTGGGGGATCGTGGTCATGGAGGCGGCGGCGCACGGCGTACCGACGGTGGCGTACCGGCACGCGGGCGGGTTGGCAGAATCCATTGTGGACGGTACGACCGGGCTGCTGGTGGCGGACCAGGACGCGTTCACCTCGGCGGTCTCGCGGCTGCTCGCCGACCGGGCCGAGCGTACCGAGATGGGGGAAGCCGCCCGCGAACGGGCGCTCACCTTCGGCTGGGCCAACAGCCTCAAAGCCTTCGCTGAGCTCCTCCCTCGCCACTGACCCCTCCCGCGCCCGTGGTGCGTTGTCGCGACTGCCCCAGATCCGTGGCGTTGGACGCGGTCGCACGCGGGTTCGCCGTATTCGCGTGCCGCGTTGCCCAACGCCTCGGATCTTCGAGGGCGGACGCCGGCGGGTGTGGGGAGGTGGACATGGGTGCCGGCCCGCCGGGGTGGCGGTCGTCGGGTCCCGGGTGGGCGGGTCAGGGGCGGAAGGGGTCCGTGATCAGGTGGAGGAGGTCGGCGGCGGCCTCGTCGAAGGCGGTACGGCGGGCCCGTACGGTGATCGTGGTCGTGTCGCCACAGGTGGCGGCGCCGACCGCGATGCCGGCGCGGCCGGTGGCGGTGGGGTAGAAGGCGAGCCCGGTGACCGGCGCCGGCGTTGTCACCGGCCCCAGGTTGGAGACCAGGAACGTGGCGCCCAGCCGGCTGGACAGGGCCCGGATGACGGGTCGCAGCGGGCTGTGGCGGGACTCCGGGAAGTCGGGCTCGGGCGGCGTGTGCGCCAGCAGCTCGCGCACCGTGGCGGCGTCCGCCCCGTCCGGCACCCGGAGCCGGAAGAAGGCGGTACGCCGATCCGGCGTCAGCGCGGTGCCGGGCCGGCGGGAGGCGCCGAGCGCGGTCACCACCCGGCGGGTCGGTACGCCATGACGCTGGTTCCAGTCGCGTACCGCCCGGGCGGTGGCGGCCGCTAGCGCCGCCGACCCCACACGCGTCGACCCCAGCTCGACCACCGCCAACGCATCACCCCCCGCACCCGCCGCCCCTGCGC
>JBOGDG010000057.1:0-11278 GCA_050701655.1 Micromonosporaceae bacterium | reverse complement strand
CGGTGACCGTGGTGAGCGGGCTCGCGAGCGTGGCCCCGTCCGCGTCGGCGAGCGCTGCCTGGGTCGGCGCCGGCCGGGCGTCCAGTCCGGCGCGGTGGGCGGCCTCGCGGGCGGTGTCCCAGTCGGGTGCGGTGAGCATCATCCGTGGTCACCCCCACGCAGCTGGTCGACGATGTGCGCCAGGATCGGCCCGAGCACGGCCAACCCGTCCCGCGCCCCTCCCGTCGACCCCGGCAGGTTCACGATCAACGTACGCCCAGCGACCCCGGCGACCCCGCGCGACAGCACCGCCTGCGGGATCTTGGCGGCGCCGTGGCTGCGCAGCGCCTCCGCGACGCCCGGGATCTCGTAGTCGAGCAGGGCGCGCGTGACGTCCGGGGTGCGGTCGGTGGGCGATACCCCGGTGCCGCCGCTGGTCACGATCACGTCCACACCGATCGCGTCCTTGATCGCCGCCGCCACGGGTTCGCCGTCGGGGACGACCTGGGGACCGGCGACCTCGCACCCCAGCGCCTTGAGTCCGTCCACCAGGATCGGCCCGCTGGTGTCGGCGTACACCCCGGCCGCCGCCCGGTTGGACGCCACGATCACGTGAGCCCGGATCAGCTGCCCCGTCACGGTGCGGCCTCCGGCGCGTCGGTGTCCGGCCCGTCGCCGCCGGTCGGGGCAGCGTCGGTGTCGGGGCGCTGCCAGAGGCCGGTCTTGCCGCCCTCTTTGCGCAGCACCCGGACGTCGTCGATGCGCGCGGCCGGATCGACCGCCTTGATCATGTCGATCAGCGTGAGGCCGGCGACGGCGACCGCCGTCAGCGCCTCCATCTCCACCCCGGTCCGATCCGCGGTACGCGTGGTGGCGGTGATCTCGACCGCGTTCTTGCCAAGCGCCAGCTCCACAGCCACGTTATGCAGCGCGATCGGATGACACATCGGGATCAGCTCCGAGGTCCGCTTGGCCCCCATGATCCCGGCGATCCGCGCGGTCGCGATCGCATCACCCTTCTTCAGGCCACCCCCGCGCAGCAGCCCCACCACTTCCTCGGTGGTACGTACGCAGCCAGCGGCGGTCGCCGTACGGGTCGAGACGTCCTTGCCCGAGACGTCCACCATCCGGGCCGCGCCGCTCTCGTCCACGTGGCTCAGCCGTGCCTCACTCACAGACCGAGCCTACGGCGCCCCTCCGACACCACCCTCATCTGCCCGTGTCCACCACACCGCCGGCCCCGGACCCGCGGCGCCCGGGCTTGGATGATCCGCGGCATCGGGCGCTCAGGCACGCCCCAGCCGGAGAATCACGTGCCCCACAGGCCAATGCCGCATATCTTGGCGACCCCGAGCCGGACATTTGTCCGAAACTGGGGGTCGGGGCGCTAGGGTGCGTACGCGTGAGTGGTGTTGCGCCTGCGAAGCACGCCTCGTCGTCGGCGGCGGACGTACGGGAGCTTTCCCTGACGTACGCCCCCGACCTGGACGGCGCCGCCGATCCGGGCGAGGTCGTGTGGACCTGGGTTCCGTACGAGGAGAACGACGGCCGCGGCAAGGACCGCCCGCTCGTCGTCATCGCCCGCCGCGACGCCACGCTGTACGGCCTGATGCTCTCGTCCAACCCGCGCCGCGCCGAAGAACCGGGCTGGCTCACCCTCGGCACCGGCGCCTGGGACGCCGAGCAACGCGTCAGCTACGTACGCCTGGACCGCCTACTGGAGTTCCCCGAAGACGGCATCCGCCGCGAAGGCGCCGTGCTCCACGAGGACCGCTACCAGACCATCGTCGACGCCCTGCACGCCGACCGCTAACCACGCACATGTCTAGCTAGCCTTGCGGCAATTCGGTGATCACCCCCAGAAGCTGGCTCTGGACGCTGGATCGCCGGGTTGGATCGAACACAACTCTCGATATTGGTATAACACCGACGTACCGCGATCGCTCTAGAACGGGTCGCCAGTCAGATTCTGGCAGTCGTGGGAGATCGTCATCCCGGACCAGCAAGACCCTATAGAAGTCCTCGTAGTCGTCCTTTTCGTCGTTGAATGGACAGTCCAGCATAAAGACTCTACCCATGTCGTCTGCGACCGTCAGCAGTCTCGGAACGTCGTAGAACTCGCGATACTCGATCGGCAACCAAGCTGAGCCATTCATGAAATTCTCCCGGACTTCGGCACAGGATTTGGCACCAAAGGACCGAACGGGCAAGACCCAGCACCCAAACAGACGTTCACATGTTGGTCGTTCATATTGCCGCTCCTGGTGGGCTCGGGTGCATATTCTACCTTGCCACCGCCACGTCGAATTGCGCCAGCCGTGGTAACCCGTACCTGCCCATGCGGAACGCCAGCTCCGGCCTCGTCCAATGTTCTGCCGAAGGCACCTGAGAAGGACTCGCTAGGCATGTGGCTGGTGCCACCGCGAACCACCACGGCGTCGTCAGGCACAAGGTCGGGAGTGTCTGTGATGTCATCGCACGCGTTGTGTACGAGCAACGCCGCGTCACCGGCGTAGTAGGTGTGGATGTCGTCGACGGTGAGGTTGTAGGCGAAACCGGTGTGGGCGGTACGCCAGGCGAGACCTGTGACGGTGACCAGCGTTCCGTCGGCGGTCTGGACCTTGTCGCCCGGATCGAGCGCGTCGGCGCGTTGCCAGGCACGGTCGGTGTGGTTCCAGAAGGGGTGGTCTTCGGTTGTGGTGACGCGCTTGCCACCGACGAGTTTCAGATCGACGAGCGTGTCGACGTGGGCCCAGGTGGCGGTGACGGTACGGGTGCCCTTTTCGCCGGTCTGGGGATCCTTGGCCAGGACCTTGTCACCGGCTTTGAGCTTGGAGATGGGTTTCGTCTTGCCGCTCGCCAAGCGGACCTTGGTGTCGCCACTGAAGCTGCATGCCTTTCCGGCAAGCTTCGCTGCTTTGGCCTTGAGGTAGTTCGCGGAGGCGGACGCGACGTCCTTGGCGGCTTTGCCCCAGTTCTTGACCACGTCGACGATGTCGGTTACTAGTTTCTTGACTTTTGTCGCCAGGCGTACGGCGGCTTTCCACTTGAAGGCGTACTTGGCACCGATCTTGACCAGCAGGCCACCGACCAGGCCACTGATCACGCTGACCGCGGTCTCTATGCAGCCACCGACGTCGCCTTTGAGGAAACAGTCGATGCCCGCCTTGAGGCCGGTTACCTCCATGACGATGTCGAGGAACAGCTTTCCCGCGTTGATCAGCTTGTTCTTGAGCTCTTCCTGACGTTTACGGGCGGCGTTGAGCTCGTCCTCGGCTTTCTGCGTGTCGTCGTTTCCGGCGGACTTGGTGGCTGGTTTCTTGACTGACCCGAAGTACACGTAGCTGCCGTCGGACTTCTTGGCCGCGGTGCTGTTGCCTTCGTTGTCTTCGGTGAACCGCAGTCCGTCGGGATCGGTCAAGGTGACCGGAGAATTGTTGGCGTACGAATACGCGTTCATCTGCTGCGGGTCACCAGGGTCGATCACCGGGTCGACGGAGACGAACTTGCCGATGGCCGGGTCGTACTCACGCGCGCCCAGATGGGTCAGCCCGGTGGAGGCGTCGAGGGTGCCACCGACGAAGCCGCGCTCACCCGCCCACGGCACCTCCTCACCACGGGGACGGCCGAACGGGTCGAACCGGCGACGCTGAAGCTCCTGGGTGTAGCCGTTGACCGAGACCTGCGCGGTGCCGTGGTGATCGGCGAGCAGGAACTGCACCGTGGACCCCGCCAGCCCGGTACGTACCGCGATGGTCTTGCCCAGGTACTCGTAGTACCTGGTCGACGACACCGCTCCGGTGGCTTTGTCCAACTTGATCTCTGTGCCGTCCAGGTACAGGGTGCTCGCCTCGGGGTCGCGGCGGATCAGCCGGTCACCATTCGCGTCGTACACATAGGAGGTCTCACCTTCGGTATCGGAGACCTTGCCCAGACGACCCTCGGCGTCCCAGGACAGCTCGTGCGTGCCCGCCGGCCCGGGCCGCGTGACGGTGTTGCCCGCCTCGTCATAGGCGTAAGCGGCGGTGTCCGTGCCACCGGGGCCGGTGCTGGCCACCGACGTGACCGCGTGCGGTCGTGCCGCGCCCGCCGCCGGGTAGCTGTTAGGTGCGACGCGTGTCCTCACCGCCGACCGACGTCGCGTGGCGCGTCTCGCCGGTACGGTTGCCGGTCTTGTCGTAGGAGAACGAATGCCAGTACGGCGCCGGCCCGCCCAGACTCGATGACGACGGCTCCACCGCACAGTCACCCGAGGCAGGCGTCCACGCCGCGGTCATACGCCGCAGATAGTCGTACCCGAAGCACTGGGTCTGCGACTCACCCGCTACCTCGGCGATCTTCAACACGTTGCCGGCGTCGTCGCGTGTGTAGCGGGCGTCGTAGCCGGCGGCCGCGGAGCCCTCCCGGTCGAGCTTGACCCGGCTCAGTCGGCGGGTCCCGGTCTCGTACTCGAAGGTCTGCCATAGCGCTTTGCCGTAGTACTGGCCCATCGACAGCCGCAGCGCCTCCCCATAGGGGGAGTAGTCGGTACCGGCCACGTATGCGCCGCGTCCGACCAATGCGACCGGGAGGCCGAGCGAGTCGTAGGAGTACCTCAGGGTTTCGTTCGGCACGCCGGACGCCGTGGGGAGGCCCATCGTCGCCATACCGCCGTCGAGGTTGTACGTCATCGACGTCGAGTACGTGCCGGCCAGGGCACCCTCACCCATCGGGATCGTCACCTGCGATCCTGTCGGCCGGTACGCGGTGTCGTATCCGGTCACCGCCACGGTGTACGCGTCGGAGCCGACGTAGCGCGTGTGGGACGTGGTGTGGCCCTTCGCGAGCGTGTCGTAGAGCCAGGAGGCACGCAGGTTGCCGCCCACCGAGCCTTCCCGCAGCTCCGTACGGCGACCCAATTCGTCGTAGCGGTAGAACAGCTTCACTCCGCGGGCGTCCTCGGTGGAGGTCACCTGACCAGCCGCGTCATAGCTGGTCTTCGTGATGCCCCTGTCGGGGTCGTCTACCTGGATCGGTAGGCCGCGCAGATCGTAGTGGTAGCGCCAGCTGTTGCCCGCCGGGTCGGTGACAGTGGCGAGCTTGCCGTCCGGCGTGTGGCTGTAGCGGGTCTCGTCGTATCCGCCGGTAGGGGTCGAGCCGTGGTATTGCCGCAGCGCGATCGTCCGACCCCGGCCGTCGGCGATTGTGGTGGTGGGTGTGGCGCCCGCCGGCGGTGTGACGCTCACCCGGTCACCGCCGTACGACGTGGTGGTGCGCCACTTCTCCTCACCCAGCACGCGGAACGCTGTCGCGGTGACCCGACCGGCGCCGTCGTAGCTGTGGCGGGTCTGCGATGGGCTCTGAGTGTCGCTGTACAGCTCGAACCACGACGCTGACGGGGAACTCGAATGGTAATACGGCCCGGTGTTGTCCAGCACCCAACCGTGGGAGTCGAACACGGTGTCGGTGATCATCCGGCCGCCGGCCGCACCGGGGGCGGGACGCTGGGTCTGCCGGGGCCGCTGCCATCCGTCGTAGAACACATAGCTCGGGGTGTAGCTGCCGTTGTTGCGCAGCTCCTCGGTGGTGACCACATCCGGCGCCGTCCGGCTCATGGTGTAGCCGAACTTGATGTTCGGTGTAGCACCGCCGGCTTTGGAACGGCCCGGCATCCATACGGCGGTAAGCCGGCCCACCGAGTCGAAGGTGAGGTCGGTACGCCGCCCGTTCGCGTCCTCCTCTACGGTCGCGTTGCCCCACGCCGGGTGCAACGTCTTGGTGGAGACGTGGCCCTTCGGGTTGGTGGTGGTGATCGCCGTGACGGGCCCGCCGGTGGCCGGGGTGTACGCGGTGCGCGTGGTGCGGCCGAGTGCGTCGGCAGCGGTCAGCGGACGGCCGTGCGCGTCGTACGTCGCCGTCGTGGTCGTGGTGTAGACCGGCCCGTCGCTCCAGCCGGAGAGCATCTCGGCCCGGGTCATCAACCCACGGCTCGGCGCGGTGGTCAGCGAGGTCGCGCCGTCGTAGTAGATCCGCTGG
The DNA here is from genome assembly GCA_050701655.1 of Micromonosporaceae bacterium. Taxonomy (GTDB): domain Bacteria; phylum Actinomycetota; class Actinomycetes; order Mycobacteriales; family Micromonosporaceae; genus WHSM01. The sequence continues at coordinate 5,284 of JBOGDG010000057.1, read as the reverse complement.
TCGGAGACCACGTCGGCGGGACGGGACGGTGTGGCCCCACATGCCCTCGACACCGTCTCGGTGTGTGAGACGTTGGCGAGGATCCACGCGCCGGTGTTGCGGACATAGGTGGTACGGGTGCACAGATCGTCGCTGGTGGTGCCGACGTCGCCCGCGTCGTCGACCTGGGTCGGCATGCCGTATCCGTCATAGGTGGTGGCCATCTCGGTGACACGGTTGCCGCCGGCCGCCAGCGCAGTGCGGGTGCGGGTCTTGGCCGTACCCAGCAGGCGGGCGGACTTGGACCCCGACGTGGCTGTCGTGGCGGAGACCCACGGGTCGGTGATGCTGCCGGTGATCTCCGCTCCACCCACCCCGTCGTAGGTGATCGTTTCCCGGAGGAAGCCGTTCGCCCGCGGATGGTCATCGACCACACCGCCTTGCGAGTCGGTGACCTTGACGTCGCGTTGGGAGCCGCCCGGCAAGTGGTCGCCGTCCATACCGCGTAGGTAGAGGTATCGGGTACGGGTCTGCTCACCGGGAGCGCCGACCTTGACCTCGACGGTGTTGTAGCCGCGCCAGCCGCCCCAGGTCCGATACTTCGGCTGGGTCAGCTCATTGTCGTCGTAGTGCCAGGCCGGAGAACCCACGTACGAGTACGACGTGACCTTGTCCAGGTCGGTGAAGGTGGCGTCGTCCTCCACGACCGAGGTCACCACGTACTTGTGGAAGTAGTGCAGCGACGGCTCGGACTGTCCTTCGGCGGACCAGTAGACCGGGAAGCACCGTTTGGTGTTCGACTCCGGCGCGGCGGGCATGTTGCTACCCGCGACGCACTCCTGCGACGAGTAGTTGACCGAGATCCGGCCACCCGATTCGTTGCTGATCCCCGCCACCCGCCACCCGCCACTTGATCATGCGTGGTCCGGTGTCGTACCGATAGTCGACCCGGTTGTCCAGCTGTACCCCGGTGAACTGCACGTACGGCAGGGCGAGGTCGCCGCCCACCTTGCCGGTATGCCGCAGCGACGACAGCCACAACCCCGAGGGTGTCTCGTCGCCGGTGGCCGGGAACGCCTGAGTCAACGCCCAGGAGTCGACGGGGACGTACGTCCCACCGCTCCAGACCGACGTTGTCACCGCGGTGAGCCGCTTGCGAGTGAAGAACGCGGGCGAGATCTGGCTCGGGCACGAACTGCTCGACGTGCAGATCTGGTCGTAGGGCACATCCGGCCAGTACCGCGCGTTCGCGGCTGTCAACTGCGACTCCGCGCAGGTGATCGTCCCCGACGGGATGCACCGTTCCGCGACGGTGAAGCTCACGCGCGCTGGCGCGTTGGTGGTGTGCTCGCTGCCTTTCCGCTCGCCGTACTCGATCGAGGTCAGATACCCGCCACGGGTGTACGAGGAGACGGCGCTGTTGTTGTTGCGCCCGTAGTTGTTGGACTCCTTGGCATAGGAGTACGTCATGGTGTTGCCGTGCGGGTCCACGACGTAGTCCACGTTCCACCGCCACGCCTGCACGCACGACGACGCCGCGTAACTGCTGGCATGGCACGGTTCACCGCTGTGGTTGCCGAACACCGGCACCGTCCACGTCGAGTTCGTCGCCGCGGTGTCAGCGGCGTACCGCTTGTGGAGTCCGAAGTAGTACTGGGTGCCGTCAGTGGTGGTCAGCCGCCAGTGCTCGCCGCCATTGTCGCCGTTTGCCGCACCCGAGAGCCGCTCGATCTTCGATCCGTCGTCGTTCTCCAGCCGCCAGGTGCCATCCGATTTCTTCACCAGCTCGCCGGACCGGCCACCGAGCACCAGCGTCGCGTTGTCGGTCTTCCAGCACAGGTCGCCGGTCGTGGTGGTGTTGTTGCCACCGGACATGTCGTCGGAGCAGGAGACGTACTTGCGCTCGACGTACCCGCTCTCCAGGCTGTGGCCCTCACCGACCCAGGACGGCTGGTTGTTGGTCGACGCGGTACGTCCGTCAACCGACCCGGACGAATAGCCGATCGTCAGCTCCGGTGCCGGCCCGTTGACCGCCGGCGGGACCCGCAGCGGGTACGACCACGAGAAGTCACCGGTCTGATTGCTCACCTGCCACGTCGACGACGGGCCCAGTGGCGTCGCCGCGTAACTGCCGGTGCCGCCGGACGCGGAGGCCGCGAGTGCGTACATGGCGCCGCCGCCACCACCCGCCTCGAGCTCAGCCGACACCCGCTGTTCCGACCAGTGGTTCCGGCTACCGACCGGTGTCGTGGTCTGGCACCGCTTGAGCTGCGGCGAACTGGCGGCGCACGCCGGTAGCCTGACCAGACGCAGCCGGGCGGCCCAGTCTCCGCCCACCGCCGTGGCGAACCCGGAGTAGTCCACGGACAACGACACCGGCGCCGCCGCGCCCTCGCCGTCCGCGCGGGACACCCGCATCATCACCCCGGTCAGCCCGGCCCGTTCGGCGGTACGGAGATCCAGCAGCTCCACCCGTACCGACTTCGGGCTGGTGTCACCCGCAGCGCCCACCCACACCGGCATGTCACCTACCCGCACCCGCGGGCCTGCGACGACTCCCTCCGCGCGCGCCTCCGGCCGGTGCTCCAGGGCTGGCAACGACACCACGGCACCACCGGCAGCCGGCCACACCGGTGACGCGACCTTCGGCGGTGTGGCGGCGGGTGCCCGATTCGGTCCAGCCTTCGCCGGTACGTCGCGACCCGCCACGGACGATGTCCGCTGCACCCCCGGTGCGGTATCACCGGGTGCCGCCAAAGCGGCCGGTACGTCGGACAGGGTCGCCACGAGTGCGGCGCCGACACCGGCACACAGCCATCGCACCGCGTGCCCTCGCCAACGTCCGGACCACGTTCCACGTCGGTGCTGTGTCGTGCCCATTGGCGCCTCTCCTGCGGACCTAAAGAGCTCGGCTCGTGCAAATGGGGTGTGGCCGCATGGCTAAGGCCTGGGCTCGTTGGCGATCTGGCGCACCTGTTCGACCGCGAGCGTTCCGCGGTACGTGCGGACCTCGTCGATGTCGCCTTTCCAGAAGTACGCGGGCGAGGTGCCGCTCCGCCCGCGACCGAGCACGAAGCTGCTCGCCCACTCGACACCGGTGAAGGAGGCGTTCACGCTGGCCGCGTACTCACCGCCGACGTAGAGGGTCATCAGCTGGGTCGTCGACTCGTATACGGCGGTCACGTGGACCCACTCATCGACGACTCCGGGCGCCGACACGACCGCCTCTTCCGTCGCCGACGCCGGGTTGCGGAGGCGGAACTCGATGTTCCCCTGGTCGATCGCCGGGTCCGGGTCAGGCGAGACTCCGATGCTGAAGCCGCTCCCGGCGTACCCCGAACCGTCCTGGCTCACCGCGACCCGCCGGGCGGACGCGTCAGCGACCCGGATCCACGCCGCGACCGAGAAGTTCTGGTTCATCCACAGGAGCCCGCCGCTGCGTGCCGCGACGCCGTCGACGCCATCGAACGCGAGCGCCATGTCGAGCGGGTCGTCGTCGTTCCACACACCGGGTGCCCAGTCGCAACCAGCCGACAACGGCAGGGTGTCGCCGTAGATCGCGTCGGCTGTCGACGTGCCCTGCCCCTCGTCGAGCCGCCACTGGGTACGAGGATCTCCACCGGCCACGGCGAACTCGAGCGAACCAGGCGGGTCGCTGACGTTCCCGGCCGCGTCGTAGCTCCACACGCGAAGGTTGTTGGGTCCGAAGAACCACATCCGCCTAGCGATAGATGGCGAGTCGGCTGGGACCTCTCCTGATGTCGCCGCATCGGACATGAACGAATAGCGATACTTCGTCACGTCGGTGGAGCCACCCGGGCCGAAGGTGAAGGTGGCCTCGTCGCCGTAGCGGTAGGTCTGGCCGTCGGGGGTGGCGATGGTGGGTGTCTGGGGACGGCGCGAGTCGACGCGGAAGTCGCACCACTGGGAGTACGGGCCCCAGTCCACGCCGTCGTACGTTCGTAGTCGCCACGAGTAGACGCCGTCGCTGAGCTGTGGGGCCTGCATGGTGAAGTCGACCCCGGGCAGCTTGTACGCAGTGTCGTACGTCCCGACCAACGAGCCACCCTTCACTGACAGGTAGAACCTGCCCTTCACCTTCTGCCCCTTCGCGCCGTCGGCGTCGTTCAGCCGAGCGACCAGGATCGGCGGATCGTTGGGGATCACCGGGGGGCTGTCGCCTGCCACGCAGGTGGTCAGGGGCGACGTGGTACGCAGACTGGTCGGCTTCGCCGGCACCGTGTTGTAACTGATGCTCAAGATGGCGTCATTGCGGAACCGCTTCCAGCTGGTGTTCGCCTGGGACTCGTTACCGGCACGCAAGCCCAAGGCCGTGGTCTTGTACGAGTGCGAGGTCGCGTACTTCACGCCCTTGATCGCGTCGAACGCCACCCAGGCCCCACCCGGGGTACAGCCGTCGCGCCCGTAGGCGACGGTGCGACTGTCCTGCCACTCCACCCACGACGGCTGGTTGTTCCACGTGGTGGTCCCAGACATACCCGAGACCCGGTACAGCGCCACCGCGCTCGCGGGGAGTCGCTGACCTCGACACCCATCGGCGCCACCTGGTCGCCTTCCCGCGGTCCCAGAACCCGCGCCTGCGCCGACGGCGGCGCTACGGCACCCGCGTCCGCACCGGAGTCCCACATGGACGGCTGCGGACTGGTGAACACCTCCAGACCGTGCTGGTCGACGGCGGCGAACCCGCCACCGGGCGCGGTACGGATGGACACACCGTCGCCACGTACACCAAATTTGATCTTGCGTAGTGCCGGGTTGGCCGCAGCCTGGGCAGTCTTCACCACCAGTACTTCGGAGAAGCTCTGCGCGTTCGCCACCAACACCAGATCCACGCCGGCGAACACCTCACGGTAGGTGGCCGTACTACCGGACAGCACTGGCTCCGGCAGCGCCTGCGGCCAGTACAGCTCCAGCGACCGGCCGCCCTCCGTGATCCGCGCCAGCGCCGTGGAGGAGCCGCCGGCGGAGAACGCGATGTCGGCGGTTGTCGCCTTCGGCGCGATCACGGCGCCCGCCCGCACCAGGGTGGTGTCGATCGGCATCCAGCGACCGGACTTGCGGGCTCGCTCCGGCACGGCCGAGGTCTCGAGGGTGAAGGTGCTGTCGGGGTTGGCGAAGACCTGCTCCGACTCAGTGGTCTTCTCCGGCACCGGCACCCGTACGCCGGTGCGCTTCGCCTGCTCGGACGGTGTCTCCTCGCCCAACGCGGCCGCTGGCGTGCCCGGCGCGAGGGCGGCGACACCCGTACCGGCCAGGAGGAGAGCGACGACCAACCACCGGGACG
>JBOGDG010000056.1:0-11281 GCA_050701655.1 Micromonosporaceae bacterium | reverse complement strand
GCGGTCGACCTCGCCGGGTTCGACGCGCCGCTGGCGGTGCGGTGCCTGCTGGCGGGGCGAGCCGCCGACCCGGCTCGCGCCGATCGGCTGCTCGCCGCGTTCACCGGCGTCGACCAGGCGGAGTGACCAGATGAGGGTCTGCGTGATCGGGGCCGGCCTGGCCGGCAGCCTGCTGGCCTGGCGGCTGCGGCTGGCGGTGGCGCCGCTGGGCGAGCGACTGGAGCTCGACGTGGTGTGCGGGCCGGAGGCCGGGGACGCCACCGACGTGTCACTCGGCATGGTGCGCGGCTTCGAGTCCGACGCCGCGAACTGCCGGCTGGCCATCGACAGCCTCGCCGAGCTGCACGACGACCGGCGGCTCGCGGCGTGGGCGGGACTGCAGGAGCAGGAATCGGTGTACGTCACCGCCGAGGCGTCGCTGGACCCCGCGCTGCGGCGGCTGCTGCCCCGGCTGTCGGCGGCCTGCCGTACCGCCGGTCCGGACGAACTGGCCCGCCGGTACGGCATCGCCGGGCTGGCGGGCGGCAGCGTGGGCATCCTGGAGCCGCGCGCCGGCCTGATCGAGCCGAGGCGGCTGCGGCGGTCCGTACTCGCCGAGCTGGCCCGGCTGCGGGTGCCGCGGATTCCCGGCCCGATCGACCAGGTCGCGGTCACCGACGACCAGGTGGTGTGCCGGTGGCACGGGCGGGTCCGCCGGTACGACGCGGTGGTGCTCGCCACCGGTCGTTGGACCCCCCGCCTGCTGGCCGCCAGCGAGCTGCCGGTGCCGCCGTACCGGACCAAGACCATCGCCTTCGCCTGGTACGTGGCCACCGGGGCTCCCCCGTACTGCTTCGTGGACGAGACGACCGGGCTCTACGGCCGACCCGGACCGGACCGGCAGCTCGCGCTCGGGCTGCGGAGCACCGACTGGGACGTCGACCCGGACCGGCCCCCCGCCGACGCGGCGCTGCACCACCGCGCGGTGGAGCTGGCGCGGCACCGATTCCCCGGGATGCGCCTGGAGCCGCGACCCCGCGTGGTCACCGCTGCCGACTGCTACACCGAACCGGCCGGCCTGGCGCTGCGCCCGGTGCTGGACGACGCAGCGCCGCTCTACACCTTCACGGGCGGCAGCGGCGGCGCGGTGAAGACCGCGTTGGCAGCGAGTGCTGTTGCCGCACGTGACCTGCTCGCCACCTCGTCAGGGCGGGAACGCGCCCACCGAACATCCATCTCTCAGGGGAGGCTGACGTGACCACCCAGGCGACCACTGTGGTCGATGTACACACCATCGGACTCGGTGCCGGACCAGGCAACCTGAGCCTGGCCGCGCTGTTCGAGCCGGCGGCACCGGACCAGCTCGCGCTCTTCGACGCGGCGCCCAGCCCGTCCTGGCATCCCCAGCTGATGCTGCCCGGGGTGCGGATGCAGACCTCGTGGCTGAAGGACCTGGTCTCCGTGGTGGATCCCACCCACCGGCTCACCTTCCTGAACTACATGGTCACCACCGGACGGCTGTTCGGCCTGCTCAACGCCCAGTTCGGGGTGATTCCCCGGATCGAGTACGACCGGTACCTGGCCTGGGCCAGCGAGCAGCTCGGGAACGTGCACTACGGGGTGCGGGTGGAGCGGGTGAGCTTCGACCGCGGTTTCGAGCTCTACAGCGCGGACGGGCTGGTGGGCCGGTCGCAGCACCTGGTGGTGGGTCTGGGATCCGAGCCGTACGTGCCGGAGGGCTTCCAGGACGTACTCGGTGACTCCGTGTTCGTGCCGGAGGGTCTGGCCGAGCGGCTGGGGTCGATGAGCACCGACCTGGACGCCCCGGTGGCGGTGGTCGGCGGCGGGCAGACCGGCTCGGAATGCGTGCTCGCCCTGCTCGGCGGCGGGTTCCGGAACATCCACTGGTACGGCAGGCGGCCGTGGTTTCAGCCGATCGACGACTCGCCGCCGGCGAACGAGCACTACCGGCCGGCGTATCTGGAGTACCTTCAGCAGCTGTCCGCGGAGAACCGGCGCCGCCTGGTGGACGAGGCCACGCGCACCGGGGACGCCATCACCCCCGGCATACTGCAGGCCATCTACCAGTCGAACTACGACCGGATGCTGGCCGACGGCTCGTTCCCACTGACCATCCTGCCGGACCGCACGGTGGTCTCGGCCGAAGCCGTCGACGGCGGCTACGAGCTGCGGGTGACCGCCGCCCGGGGCGCCGAACGGCACCACGCGCGGTACGTCGTGCTGGCGACCGGACGGCGCACCCGGCCGATGCCGTTCGACGACGAGCTGCGCGAGCGCCTGGAGCTCGACGACAACGGGGAGGTGGTGCTGGACGCCGACTTCTCGGTCCGGTGGAAGGGCACCAACGGGCACCGGCTGTTCGCGCCGTACCTGTCGCGGTTCAGCCACGGCATCGCGGCCACCAACCTGACGCTGCTCCCGGTCCGCGGCGCGATCGTCCTCAACTCCCTGTTCGAGCGCGAGCTGGTCCCGTTCCGGGACGAGCTGCTCAGCACAGAGTGGGGGTGACACCGATGGACCCGAAGACCATCGACTACGCCGAGCGGGTGTTCCGGTCCGTGGAGCACCCCGACATCACCGGCCACTACCACCAGGACGGCGACCTGGTGTGGGCGGAGTTCTCCGGAGCGTCGGTCAGTCTGGGCCGGCTGGTGGGGCATCGGGCGGCCGACGGGGACCTGGAGTTGGCGTACTCGTACCGGCTGACCAGCGGCGGCCTGGTGGCCGGTCGGTGCACCAGCCGCCCCGAGGTGCTTCCCGACGGCCGGGTCCGGCTCACCGAGCATTTCCAGCGGCTGGACGGCACGGCCGGGATCTCCGTGATCGAAGAGCCGCCTCGATGACCGGTACGGTCCAGCCGGACCAGCTGCGCCGGGTGCTGGGCACCCGCGACGTGATGGTGTATTACCTCTCCTCGCTGGTCGGCGTGGGGATGCTGATCGCTCCGGGGATCGCGCTGCAGGCGGCGGGTCCGGCGTCGCTCGTGGCGTGGCTGCTGCTCACCCTGGCCGCGCTACCGATCGCCGGGGTGTTCGCCCGGCTGTCGGCCGCGTACCCCGACTCGGCAGGGGTGAGCTACCTGGTACGGCGGGCGTTCGGGTGGCGGCCGGGGATCACCATCGGATTCCTGCTGCTGGTGCTGAACTGGGCCTGTAACCCGATTCTCGGCCTGGCCGCGGCCCGCTACCTGGCCGCCCTGATGGGGTGGCGGGACCACTCGACGGTGCTGCTCGCCGGTTTCGTGGTGATGAGCATCGGAGTGGTGCTGAACCTGCTCGGTATCGGGGTGGCCTCCCGGGTGCAGGGGGTTCTGGTCGTCGCCCTGATCGCGGGCGTGGTCGCGGTTATCGCGGTGGCCGCCCCGGCGGCGGACCCGAGCCGGCTCACCCCGTTCGCGCCGTACGGCTGGGGTGCGCTCGGCGCCGCGGTGCTGGCCGGCTTCTTCTCGTTCTTCGGCTGGGAGAACGTCTCCCACATCGCCGACGAAGTGCGGGATCCGCGGCGCAGCTTCCGGCGGGCGGCGGTCTGGGCGCCGCTGCTGATCGGCGGGCTCTATCTTGCCCTGGCGCTGACCGTGGTGCTCGTGGTGCCGCTGACGGGAGCCGGGGACACCACCGCCGTGCTGTACGCGGTGCTGTGGCACAGCCACGGCGAGACCGCCGCGAAGCTCGGCTCCGCTCTCGCCGTGGTGCTGCTGATGGTCAACACCAACGCCTGGGTCTGCGGCTGTTCCCGGCTGACGTACGCGATGGCCCGGGACCGGGTGATCCCGGCATGGATCGGGAAGGTGTCGCCGCGTACCGGGGCCCCGGTGGCGGCGCTGTGGTTCATCTGGGGCTGGTACGTGGTCGACTTCGCGGTGCTCGCCGCGTTCGGTCAGGACGAGCGGATCCTGGTGGGCTTCATCGCGGCGACCATCCTGCTGGTGTACGCCGCGGCGTTCCTGGCCGGGTTCCGGCTGTTCGACGACCTGCCGACCCGGGCGATGTGCCTGGTCGCGCTGGTCGCGGTGACCGGTTTCCTGCTGGGCGGCGGTACGCCGTCACTGTTGGCGACGGCGGGTCTCGCCATCACCGCCGGGTACGTGCTGCTGCGCCGCCCGGCCGAGCCCGCGGCCGAACCGACTGCGGACCCGTAACTGTCAACCGCGGCCGGAGTACGGCGGTGCGAAGAACACCAGCAGCACGAGGTCCTGGGAGATGTCGGTGAACCGGTGCGTCTCCTCTGCCGGGACGTAGATCAGGTCGCCCGGCGTCACCACCGCCTCCCCGGTGCCTGTCACCAGGCGCGCCCGACCCGCGGTCACCAGGTAGACCTCGTCCTCGCGGTGCGGCAGCTGGTCGTCCAGCCCGCCGGCGGGGATCGAGTAGGTGCCGACCGAGAGGCTGCGGCTGCGGAGGTGCTCGACGAAATGGTTCGGCTCGTCGCGGGGAGCGACGTACCGTCCAGAACCTTTGACGATCTCCATCCGAAGAACCTAATCCAGTCAGGACAGCCTTGACACGCGACGCGGAAGGCAACACGGTGTCCACCAATCCCTTCGGCAGCGGCGCCGGAGACGGGGAGGAGAGAGCATGACCACCGACCATCGGGTCGAGGAGACCGCCGATCTGACGGCGGTGGACCCTCGGGAGTGGGATCGTCTGGTGACCGACGCCGGGGGCGGCTTCTACCTCAGCCATGGCTGGCTGTCGGCGCTGCACGGGGTGGACGGCTTCGCCGAGCGCAACCTGCTGGTACGAGACGGCGCGGGCACTCTGGTGGCCGGCCTGAACCTCTACACCATCGAACGCGCCACCAACCCGCTGTACAACCCGCACCAGGTGCTGGCCCCCGACACCGACCCGGCGGCGTGGGAGCCGCAGCTGGTGATCGGCGGCCGGTCCGGCTACAGCAACGGCGTACTCGCCGACACCGACGAGGGGTACGCCGCCGTCGCGGAGCTGGCGACCGCGGAGGTGACGGCGAGCGGCTGTGGCAGCGCCGCGATGATGTACCTCAGCACCGCCGACGCCCGCCGGATGGCGGCCCTGCTCGGCGGCACGGTACCGGTGCTGACCGGCTTCCGGTCCGAGCTCCCGATCGGCTTCGACAGCTTCGACGGCTACCTGGCCGGACTGTCGAAGAACCGCCGCAAACACGTCCACCGGGACCTGCGGCGGTTCGCCGAGAGCGGCTGCCGGATCGAGATCACCGCGCTGGAGCCGTACGTGGACCAGCTCGGGCCGCTGCTCGGCAACGTACAGCGGCACCACGGCGTGGACATCCCCGACGAGCTGCACGCCGGTTATCTGCGGGGGTGCGCCCGGGGCGAGCTGGCCGGCCAGGCGGTGGTGTTCCAGTGCTTCCACGAAGACCGCCTGATCGGCTTCACCCTGGCGTTCGCCCATCACGGGCGGCTGACCATGCGGGTGACCGGGCTGGACTACGAACGTACCGAGCCGACCGGCGCCCACTTCTCACTGTTGTTCTACGAACCGGTCCGGTACGCGCTGGCGCACGGAATCCAGACCATCGACCTCGGCACCGAGGCGTACCGCACCAAGCTGCTGCGCGGCGGGGAGCTGGTGCCGCTGTGGTCGCTGCCGGTACGGGCCCCCGGCGGCTGGACCCGGGAAAGGGCGCTGCAGCGGACCCGGCGGCTGGCCGGCGAGCTGTCCGACAGCGTCGGCGACCTGATCGACGTCGACCGGCTCACGGTCGACCAGCTGACCGGCACCGACATCCACTGACGAGCAAGGAAAAGAGGAGACATGACGGGCCAGACACCCGACGACACGCGGCCGCTGCTGGTGGTGGTATCGAGTCTGTCGCGCAGCTCCAGGGAGCACTTCTTCGAGTCCGTGTCGGAGCACTACCGGATCTGGCTGTTCCTCGGGGGGGCCGGCCGTTCCGACGTCGCGGAGTGGGAGCTGCCGTACCTGGTCGGCCACACCGTGGTCGACACCCTGGACGCTGAGGCGATGCTGGTACGGGCGCGCGAGCTGGCCGAGACCGAGCGGATCGGCGGTCTGGTCTGCTTCGACGAGGCCCGGATCGAGGCCACCGCTGTCGTCGCCACCGCCCTGGGCCTGCCGACCACGCCGGCCGACGCGATCGCTCGGTGCCGGGACAAGCACCTCACCCGGCAGGCGCTGGCCGAAGCCGGGGTGCCGCAGGCCCGCTCGGTCGCGGTGCGCTCCCCCGAGGAAGCCGCCGAGGTGGCGCTGCGGTTCGAGTACCCGGTGGTGCTCAAGCCGCGCAACCTTGCGGCGAGTTTCGGGGTACGCCGGGCCGACTCGCCCGAGGACGTGGCGGTCGCGTACCACAAGGCGCGCAGCATCACGCTGCCCGAGGCGCCGGAGTACTACGAGGACGGGGTGCTCGTCGAGGAGTACCTGTCCGGACCGGAGATCAGCATCGACTCCGCGTGCTTCGACGGTGAGGTGGTGCCGCTGGCGATCGCGCACAAGGAGTCCGGGTTCCCGCCCGCCTTCGAGGAGGTGGGGCACGTCGTCGACGCCGCCGATCCGCTCTACCAGGACCCGGAGCTCGCCGAGATCGTCACCGCCGCGCACCGGGCGCTGGGATTCCACACCGGGATGACCCACCTGGAGCTCAAACGTACCCCCGACGGCTTCAAGGTGATCGAGCTGAACGGCCGGCTCGGTGGTGACCTGATCCCGTACCTGGGGCAGCTCGCCAGCGGTGTCGACCTCAGCCTGGCGGCCGCGGCGGTCGCCTGTGGCCGCCGCCCGGACCTGGAGCCGACCGTACGGCGGGCCGCCGCGACCCGGTTCTGCTATCCGGAGCGGGAGCAGACCGTTGACGCGGTGACCATCGACCAGGCCCTGCTGCCCCCGGAGATCGATCGCGCGATCGTGCTCGCCGAGCCCGGCCAGCGGATGCTGCTGCCGCCGAACGGCTCCGCCTGGGAGTGCCGGCTGGCGCAGCTGGTCGCGGTCGCCGACTCCACCGCCGCCTGCCGGACGGCTCTAGATGCGGCAGCGAAGGCAGTGAGCGTGACGCTCTCACCCCACAACGACGAGGGAGAACCCAGTGAGCAGTGATCCGACCACAGAGGACAAGCCGACGGAGGCCGCCGAGTCAGCGAAGGAGGAGGGCGAGCACCTCGGGGTGCTGGCGTCGTGGCGGGCCACCCCGTCCACGGCCCGGTTCGTACTGCTCGGCGTGTTCATCAACCAGTTCGGCGCGTTCCTGCAGATCTTCATGGTGCTCTACCTGGTGAACCGGGGATTCACCGAGGTCGAGGGCGGGTACGCGCTCGGCGCGTACGGGGCAGGCGCGGTCGTCGGGCTGCTGTTCGGCGGCGGACTGTCCGACCGGCTGGGGCCCCGGCTGACCATCGCGATCTCCATGGGCACGTCGGCGCTGATGGTGGTGACGGTCAGCTTCCTCGGCTACTACCCGGCGATCCTGGTGGCGGTGGCGCTGGCAGGGATGATGACCCAGGCGAACCGGCCGGCGTCGGCGTTCCTGCTCACCGAGCTGACCCCGCCGTCCCAGCACGTGATGGTGATGGCGTGGAACCGGCTCGCGCTCAACAGCGGCATCATCGCCGGGCCGCTGGCGGGCGCCTGGCTGATCACCTTTTCCTGGGACCTGCTGCTGTGGCTGGACGGTGTCACCGCGCTGACGTACGCCCTGATCGCGTTCTTCCTGCTGCCGCGCGACAAGGCAGCCGGCAAGGCCGGGGCCGAGGTCGCGACCGGCGGCGCGGGCGGCTATCTGACCATGCTGCGGGACGGCAGGTTCATGCTGTTCCTGGTGGCGTTCTTCACCAACGCTCTGGTGCACGTGCAGTACTACGCGGTGCTGCCACTCTGGCTGGCGGACAACAACTACCCGACCGTGGTCTACAGCTCGATGTTCGTGATCTCCGGTGGGCTGGTGCTGACCTGTGAACTGTGGGTCACCACCTACACCCAGAAGTGGCGGACCTGGATTCCGGGCAGCCTGGGCCTGCTGCTGCTCGCACTCGGACTGGCAATGTTCGCGCTGCCGGGTGGCCTGCTGATCATCCTCGCCGCCAGGTTCCTCGGCATCGTGGGGCAGATCATCGGCGCCCCGTCCATCTTCGCCTGGCCGGTGAAGGTGGCCCCCGAAGGCGCCAAGGGCCGCTACCTGGGCGCGGGCATGTCGACGTTCTGGGCCGGGTACGCGCTGGGCCCGGTGGTCGGTGTGCTGCTCTACGCGCAGATCGGCGAGATGGTGTGGTGGCTCACCGGCGGTGTCGGAGTGCTGTCCGCGATCGCCGCCGCGTTCGCGATGCGGCTGCCGAAGAAGTCGGATGCCAGCTCCGCCACGGCGCCTCAGGTGGCGACCGCGAAGGCTTGAACCAGCCACGGCGCGGCTACTGGCGCTGGGAGTGCTGTACGGCGGGGGCGCCGGGTGGCGAGGCATCGTCACCTCGGCATCCTCGCCGGTCAGCAGGCCCGCTGGCGGGCCTGGGCGGGGGTGACGGTCTCTTCGCGGAGTGGTGGCCGGCCAGCGAGCGCCCATTCCCAGATCTGGCTCACCGAGGGCACGACCCGGTCGGCGGTCGCGATCCGGGCACGCAGCGGGGTGAGCGCCCGGACGACGACTCTCGCCGCGGGCCGGACTACCGCGTCAAAGGCCACGGGCTGGTCGAAACCGCCGAGGCGGCGCATCCAGCGGGGCAGGCTCACGATGGTGGCGCGCGCCAGGAACCGGCTTCCCACCCACAGCTGCGTCCCGACTCTGGCCCGCGGTGGACGCAACAGGTAGTGCATCGCCCGGTTGGCCCGCTCCGAGCTGCACAGCCGGGGGCGTACGCCGGAGAAGTAGTCGCGAACCGCGTCGCGGGAGCGGGGTACGTCCGACGGCCGGCAGGTCTGCAACTCGGCGGCGACGGCGCAGTCCGCCCAGTAGCGGCGCTCCTCCTCGGGTGAGAGCCGGCCTGGCCCGTACAGCTCGTAGCACTTGAGTACGGAATGCCAGCCCGTGAGGTGGATCCACAGCTGCGACTCCGGATGGTTGGCGCTGTAGCGCTTCCCGGTGATCGGCTCGATGCCGATGGCGCGGGCATGCACCTTCATGAGCATGTCGGAGGCCTCGACGGCGGCGCGGCCGTCACCGATCGCGACGATGGTGAAGTACGCGAGAGTGCTGTCCAGCCGCCCACGCGGGTCCTGGTAGATGCCCTGCGCGTCGGCGACCGCCGCGGCCAGGAACGGGTCGAAGTGTTCGAGTACGACGGCGCGCTGAAATCCGATCAACGCGGTGACGTTGGTCCACACCCGCCACGTCGGTGAATCCGGCCCGAAGAACCCGTAGTCCTCCCGCGGGCGGGTGGCGTCGAACGGCCAACCGTGGCCGGCGAGCATCCGGGGCTGGTTCACGACGTCCTCCTCGATCTGCGTACCGCTGTGGTCAGGCGTCTCTGAAAGCTCGGTAGACCGCGCGGCCGATGAACTCGCCCAACGTATGGGGATCCCAGCCAGCCTCGCGCCGCAGCATCGAGCGCACCGCACCTTCGCCGGCGGACATGAAGAACTCCACGAGCACCGGCAGCTTGCGGTCGGCGTCCGCGGTGCCCCAATGCCGGAGAGTAGGCCGGATCAGCTGCGTCACGTGCTCGGCGATCTTCGCCCGGCCCTTGCCGAACAGGCTTGCCACGGCCGGATCGGGGTCGGCGGCGAAGGCGATCCGCCACGAGTCGGGGTGCGCCGCGACGGTCGCCAACAGCTGCTGGAACCCCTGCACGAACACCGCCTCGGGGGCGTCGGCGCGTCCTCGCGGCAGCGCGTCGAGCGCGCCGCCGAGCAGGCGCTCCTCCTCCCGCTCCAGCAGCGCGGCGATCAGCTCCACGCGGTCGGCGAAGCACGCGTACACCACCGGCCGGGTTACGCCCATCCGCCTGGCGACCGCCCCGATCGTCACCGCGGCGGCGCCCTGCTCGACCGCGATCGCCAGCGCGGCGTCCAGCACCTGCGGCCGGCGTCGCTCGGGGCCCAGGTGCGGCGCTCGGGAGCGCTGTCTGCCAACCGTTCCTACACTCATGTAGGAAAACACTACGCCTCTGAATAATCCAGCGCACCTGGCAGCGCCGGGCCGGTAGTGAGGGGGTCATCCGGGTACGGGTAGGTCATGACGTCAGTCCGTCCGGTTAGGGGACCGACGCCCCTGAGCCGCTGCTGGATCCGGGGAGAGGCTGGATCCGAGAGATTGGTGGTGATGTGCCATGGCGGCGCAGCAGATCAGGCATCTGCGTACTCACGTGGTGGTGGGTACGGATGGCTCGGAGTCGGCCAACGACGCGGTGGCCTGGGCGGCTCGGGAGGCGAAGCTGCGCAGCCTGCCGCTGCGGGTGGTGCACGGGTACGTCTGGCCGTACGTGCACGCGCCGCTGGGTGCCGCCGGGTATCTGGAGGCCGGCGACGGGCTGCGTGACGCGCCGCAGCGGCTGCTCGCCGACGCGGAGCAGGTCGCGCGTACCGCCGCGCCGGAGGTGCCGGTGGAGACCACGCTGGTGGCGACCTCCGCCACGGCGGCACTGCTGGAATGGAGCCACGACGCGGCGCTGCTCGTGGTGGGTTCGCGGGGGCTGGGCGGCTTCAGCAGTCTGCTGCTGGGCTCCACTGCCGTACAGGCCGCGATGTACGCGTCCTGCCCGGTGGTGACCGTACGCGAGGCGGAGACGACCGAGGGCGTACGCCCGGTCGTGGTGGGCGTGGACGCGCCCAACCACGCCGTCGCCGCGCTCGCGTTCGCCTACGAGGATGCATCGCTGCGGCGGGCGCCGCTGGTCGCCGTACACGCCTGGACCGAGCCGGTCTCCACCGGCCCCGGCGACATGCTGCCGCTGGTGTACGACCCCGCCGAGGTGCAAGACGACGAGACCCGGCTGCTCGCCGAACTGCTGGCGGGCTGGTCGGAGAAGTACCCGGACGTACCGGTGACCCGCCGGGTGGAACGCGGCCGGGCCCGCGACGTACTGATCGAGGAGTCCCACCGGGCCCAGCTGGTGGTGGTCGGCGCCCGAGGCGTCGGCGGATTCCGCGGCCTGCTGTTCGGCTCGGTGAGCCAGGCCGTCCTGCACCACGCCCACTGCCCGGTCGCGGTCGTCCGCGCCGGAGACTGACCGGAAGGAAGACGCCATGCGGGGCAGTGGACCGCTGTCACCTCCGACGGCGTGGTCGAGATCAGCGGCGACTTCGACGACGAGGTGCAGCGCCGGGTGGTGACGGTGCTCGCCCGTACCGTGGCGGGTGTGGTCGACGTACGGATCCCGCAGTTGACCTGAGGTGCGGCCCCGGCC
>JBOGDG010000055.1:0-11506 GCA_050701655.1 Micromonosporaceae bacterium | reverse complement strand
CCCGGGCGATCTGCTCGGTGGTCAGCTCGCCGGGCACCGGGTGCCGCCCGCCGTACGGCACCGGGCTCGGGCCGACCGGACGCCAGCCGCCGCGCTCGGGAGGGATCGCGGCGCCGCCCCGCCACGGCGCGTCGGTGGAGGCCTTGCGCCCGGCGTGTGCCAGCTGGATGCCGGGCACCGCGCCCTGCTGCTTCAGGAACTCCACAATCCGGGGGTACGCCGACTGCTGCCGCGCGTTCCACAGTCCGAGATCGGCGGGGCTGATCCTCCCCTCCGGGGACACCGCCGTCGCCTCGACCAGGATCAGCCCGGCGCCACCCGTGGCCCGGCTGGCGAGGTGGGAGAAGTGCCAGTCGGTGGGAGCGCCGACGTCGGGGCCGTCGGTGGCGGCGGAGTACTGGCACATCGGCGCCATCCAGACCCGGTTGGGGATCGTCAGGGAACGCAGCGCGATCGGCTCGAACAGGGCGGACACGGCGTACTCCTCGGGGCTTGTGCACTCGGGGCTTGGTACGCCGGTCATCGTACTACGAGAAATGTCGAACTACGAGATCCGTCGTACTATGGGATGAGCCACCGAGAGGAGACGCCGCCGTGACGCAGGCCGAGGCGCTACCGGGACGTGCGCTGGCGCACCCGGCGCGCGAGGAGATCCGGCTCGAGGCGGTGCTGCACGCGCTGTCGGATCCGACCCGGCTGCACATCGCGTACACCCTGGCGCGGCTCGGCGAGGTCGCCTGCTCGGTGATCGACTGCGAGGTGGCCAAGTCCACGACCACCCACCACTACCGGGTGCTGCGGGAAGCCGGCGTGATCAGCCAGGTCTACCGCGGCACGTCGAAGATCAACGCACTACGCCGCGACGACCTGGACGCGCGGTTCCCCGGCCTGCTCGACAGCGTCCTCGCCGCCGCCACCGAGACCGACTGATCCGGCGCTGCGCCGCGTGTGGCGCAGCTGTGCAGCCTGCGGCCGGCCCCTGATCAGGCGCGGGGGCGGTCCCAGCCGCGCGGCAGTTGCGGCAGTGGCCAGGCCGGGTCGGGGGCGAAATCGCACCAGCTGCCGTCGAACGGGAACTCCGCCGCCTCGATCAGCTTCACCACCCGCTCCCCCTCACCGCGGATCTCGGCCGCCTGCTCGGCATCCCAGTACCACTCATGGCCGGTACGCTCGGCGAACTCGTCCTCGTCCTTCCAGCGCCACGCCCCACCCGGCTCCGCCCAGATGTCCAGCGCGTGGTCGACGGTGTCCACCCCGTGCTCCCAGCGGATCGCCGGCTCCTCAAGGTTGACGTACCAGCCCCGGAAGTCGCCGTCGGCGTGGAAGAACCACCACACCGAGTACGCCGCCGCGCCGGCCGGGAAGAACATCAGCACGCCCGGGCCGCGCCACGTCGCCGGCACGATCTCCCACTCGGCGGCGAGCTGATCGGCCAGCCGCCGCGGGCGGTCCCCATCGCGGGTCTGCGCCCGCATCATCGGCGCCCCGTCCGGGATCCACAGCAACAGCCCGCGCGCGTCGTCCACGATCACCCGGCTGGTGCGTACCTCCCGGATGTGGTCGTGCCGCCAGTAGCGCACCAACATCAGGACCCGGCCGTGGTCAGTAGGAGCGGCCGACGTAGGCGATGAGGTCGGGTTCGTCTTCGGAGTCGGGTACGGAGCCGTCGGGGCGGACCAGGCAGCGGACGGTGATGCCCTGGGTGTTCAGCTCCGCCTCGCCGGCGTCCCCGACCGTCGACCACGGCAGCCGTGCCCAGCCGGTGGCCGCGGCGTCGACCGCCTCCACCAGCGATTCAACCGTCACGGTGCGCTCCTCGCGGAACCGTAGCGCGGCGTCGTAGAGCGCCTGCTGGTCTTCCTCGAGAGCGGTGGTTACCGCCGGCACCACGCCGTCGAGGGGCAGCGGGGTCTTGGAGCCGTCCACCCGGCGGGCCAGCACCGCGTTGCCGGCGGCCAGGTCGCGGGGGCCGAGCTCGACGCGTACCGGGTAGCCCTTCAGCTCGGCGTCGACGGCGCGACGGCCGAACGGGGTGTCGGTACGTTCGTCGAGCGCCACCCGTACGCCGGCATCGCGCAGCGAGGACACCAGCTTGTGCGCCGCCTCGGCCACTCCGTCGCCGGCCTTCACGACGGTCACCAGCGCCTGCACCGGCGCCAGCCTGGGCGGCACCCGGATCCCGTTGTCGTCGCCGTGGCACATGATCAGGCCGCCCACCATCCGGGTGGACGAGCCCCAGGAGGTGGTCCAGGCGAGCTCCTGCTTGCCGGCGGCGGAGAGGTAGTCGATCTCGAACGCGCGGGCGAAGTTCTGACCCAGCTCGTGCGAGGTGCCCATCTGCAGCGCCTTGCCGTCGCGCATCATCGCCTCGAGGGTGTACGTGCTGGTCGCGCCCGCGAACCGCTCAGCCTTCGTCTTGAGCCCCACCACCACGGGGATGCCGAGCACGTTGACCATCAGGTCCTCGTACGCCTCGTGCAGGATCTTGCGGGCGTACGCCGCCGCGTCGGCCTCGGTGGCGTGCGCGGTGTGGCCCTCCTGCCAGAGGAACTCGCTGGTCCGCAGGAAGATCCGGGGGCGCAGCTCCCAGCGCACCACGTTCGACCACTGGTTGAGCAGCAGCGGCAGGTCGCGGTAGCTCTGCACCCACTTGGCCATGAACTCGCCGATCACGGTCTCGGAGGTGGGGCGTACCACGATCGGCTCGTCCAGCTCCTTGCCGCCGCCGTGGGTGACCACCGCGAGCTCGGGCGAGAACCCCTCCACATGTTCGGCCTCGCGCCGCAGGTACGACTCCGGGATGAACAGCGGGAAGTAGGCGTTCTGCGCTCCCGCCGCCTTGATCCGGTCGTCCATCTCGGACTGCATCCGCTCCCAGATCGCCCATGCGGTCGGTCGGATCACCATCGTGCCCCGGACCGGGCCGTTGTCGGCCAGCTCGGCCTTGGCCACCACGTCCTGGTACCAACGGGGAAAGTCTTCTGCCTGCGGGGTCAGCACTCGCGCCATGACCGCACATCCTATGCGTGCCGATCAGCTCCGGTCGCGCGGATTGCCACCATGCCGCCGAGCCTTGCCACCAAGCACGCCGCGCGAGCCAGCTCCGGCCGCACCAGCAACGGCCAGGCGGATCAGGTACGGGCCGCGGGGGCGCCGGCGCTGGAGCGGGTCCAGGCGGCGACCATCTCGACGTTGAGCGGCGCGGAGGTGTCCACCCGGTGCAACGGCCCGAGCGCGAGCGGCTCCGCGACCGTCTTCAGGAACCGCCAGTCCTCGTCGGTCACCGGCTGGTCGCCGTGCATGGGGTGGCGGTGCGGCGCGTCCTTCTCGTACCGCTGCCGGGCCAGCTCGAACGGTACGTCGCACCAGATCTCCAGCGGCCGCTTCACCCCGGCCCGGTGCAGCCCGGAAATCACCACCGGCCGCAGGTGCGCCAGCCACGGGCTCTCCAGTACCGCACCCGACGGCGCGTCGGCGAGCAGCGTCCAGAGCGTCTCGCCGGCGGCGGCGCCCAGCGTGTGGCTCCACTCCCGGCCGTCCCGGCCGAACGGCACGATGGTGCCGAGCACGTCGGCGTACGTCTCTTTGATGGCGTCCCGGCTGAACAGCGGGAGGCCGAGACTGATCGACAGCGTGCGCGCGAGGGTGGTCTTGCCGGAGCCGGGAAGCCCGTTGACCAACACGACAATTCGGGTCACAGGATGAGGATTACCATACGAGACGAGCCGGCGTGTAACCGTTGCCTCGACTCAGCGCTACATCACGACACGGCGCCGCAGCGCGCCCGGCACCGCATCGCGCCCCACACCACATCACGGCTCGGCACCACATCACGGTTCAGCGCTGCGTCACTTGATCACGCGACCACGTAGCACGATGCGGCTTGGCGCCCGTACCACCTGAAGGTCTTTTCTCGGGTCTTCGGGGTAGACCACCAGGTCGGCCAGCCCACCCTCGACCAGCCCGGCGAAGCCCAGCCACTCCCGGGCCTGCCACGACGCCGCGGCGAGCGCGTCCACCGGCGCCAGCCCGGCCCGGTGCAGCGCGAGCATCTCCTCGGCGACCAGCCCGTGCACGATGGTGCCCCCGGCGTCGGTGCCGACCCGGATCGGTACGCCAGCCTCATAAGCGGCGCGTACCACCGACGGGAAGCGTTGGTGCAGCGCGCGCATGTGGTCGGCGTACCCGGGGAACTTCGACTCCGCCTGCGCCGCGATGTTGCCGAACGTCTCAATGTTGATCATGGTGGGCACCAGCGCGGTGCCGCGCCTGGCCATCTCGTCGATCAGGTCGAGCGAGAGCCCGGTGCCGTGCTCGACCGAGTCGACGCCGGCGCGTACCAGGAACGCCACCGCCTCCTCGGAGAAGGTGTGCGCGGCGACCCGCGCCCCGGCCGCGTGGGCGGTGTCGATCACCGCCCGGGTGGTGGCCTCGTCGTAGCAGGGCGCGAGATCGGCCTCGCCACGGTCCAGCCAGTCGGCGACCAGCTTGACCCAGCCGTTGCCGGCCTTCGCCTGCCCGGCGGCGGCGGCCACCACCTCGTCGGCGGTGACCTCGAGGGGGATGCCGCGCAGGTGCTTCTTCGGCGGCGCCAGGTGCCGGCCGGCGCGCGCCAGCCGCGGCATCTCGGGGTCGTCGTCCAGCTCCGGGTACGGGTACGGCGAGCCGGCGTCGCGCATCGCGAGCACCCCGGTGTCGCGGTCCACCAGCGCCACGGCGCGGGCTTCATCGGCGGACCCGACAGGTGTACCGCCAGCCGCGATGCCGATGTGGCAGTGCGCGTCGACCAGCCCGGGCACCACGAACCCGTCCGCCGAGACCGTCTCGGCGCCGGGCACCGGCTCCAGACTCACCCGGTCCCCCACCAGGTAGAGGTCGCGCACCTCGTCATCGGGCAGCAGCACACCACGTACGTGCAACGCCATGGAGCCCTCCGTCGCTGTCGGTCCTGCCAGTGCCGACCATCCTGCCCGACGGCGCGTCGTGGCCGAACCCGCCTCGCGCCTAACGCCACAGCGGAGTCGCACGCTGACAAGCGGTGAAATTCAGGGGCCGAAACTATTCTTCATAGACGGTTATCTATGCGACGATCCCTTCCTGGACGGCCGGAAACTCGCATCCGGCCGAGGAGAGGAGACGCCGTGAGCACCACATCACGACGATGGCGCACCAGCCTGGCGGTCATCATCGCCAGCCTGGCGCTGCCCTTGGCCGCCGTACCGACCGCCGCGTCGGCGAGCCCGCACGCGGGCGACAACACCACGAAGAAGATCGACCGCTCGGTACGCGACCAGGTCGCCGCCAAGGGGTACGCCGAGTTCTGGGTGGTGCTCGACAGCGAGCCCGACCTGTCCGGCGCCACGCGTATGAAGAGCAAGACCGACAAGGCCCGGCACGTGCGTACCACCAAGGTCAGCCACGCCGAGAAGACCCAGGCCGGGCTGCGCGCGGAGCTGAAGCGGGCAGGCGCCGAATTCACCTCCTACTGGATCGACAACTCGCTGCTGGTCACCGGCGACGCCGCGTTGCTGGAGCGGATCGCCGCCCGTCCCGAGGTGGCGGAGATCGAGGCCGACGAGCCGGTCGCGCTCCCCGAGCCGCTCACCGGCGTGGAAGAGCCCGCCGTCGACGGCATCGAGTGGAACGTCGACCGGGTCAACGCTCCCCGGGTCTGGACTGAGCTGGGGGTACGCGGGGAAGGCACCGTGGTCGCCAACATCGACAGCGGCGTAAAGCACGACCACCCGGCGGTGGCCGACGCGTACCGCGGGAAGGCCGCCGACGGCACCGTCGACCACAACTACCACTGGTTCGACCCGGCGTCGATCTGCGCCGGCGGTACGCCGTGCGACAACAACGGGCACGGCACCCACACCATGGGCACCATGGTCGGCGACGACGGCGCCGGCAACCAGATCGGCGTCGCGCCCGGCGCCAAGTGGATCGCCGCGAAGGGCTGCGAATCCAACTCCTGCTCCCGCGCCTCGCTGCTCGCCTCCGGGCAGTGGATCGTCGCCCCCACCGACCTGTCCGGCGGCAACCCGCGCCCCGACCTCGCGCCCGACGTGGTGAACAACTCCTGGGGCGCCAACGTGTACGACCCGTGGTACACCGACACGGTTCAGTCGTGGATCTCGGCCGGGATCTTCCCCGCGTTCTCCAACGGCAACTCCGGCCCGAACTGCAACACCTCCGGCTCGCCGGGCACGTACCAGATCAGCTACAGCTCGGGCGCCTTCGACATCAACAACACGATCGCCAGCTTCTCCAGCCGGGGCACCGGCGAGAACGGCGAGATCAAACCCAACCTGGCGGCACCCGGCGTCAACGTACGGTCCAGCACGCCGAGCGGTTACTCCTCCTTCAGCGGTACGTCGATGGCGTCGCCGCACACCGCCGCCACCGTCGCGTTGATGTGGTCGGCCTCCCCCGCGATCGCCGGGGACATCGCCGCCACCAAGCAGCTGCTCGACGACACCGCCGCCGACGTGGACAACACCAGCTGCGGCGGCACCGCCGACGACAACAACGTCTTCGGTGAGGGCAGGCTCGACGCGTACGCCGCGGTCAACGCCACCCCGCGCGGCGCCCTCGGCGGGCTGTCCGGCCACGTCAGCTCCGACGGTGCGGCGGTCTCCGGCGCCACCGTCAGCGTCGACGGGCCAATGGGCCGTACCGTCACCACCGGCGCCGACGGCTCGTACGCCTTCAGCCGGCTGATGGTGGGCGACTACACGGTCAGCGTCCGCAAGTTCGGCTACCTGACCGGGACCGGCACCGTCACCGTGGTCGAGGCCGAGACCGCGACCCGGGACTTCGTACTGCAGGCGGCCCCGTCGGCGACCTTGTCCGGCGTGGTACGGCTGTCCAGCGGCGCGGTGGCCGCCGGCGCCACGGTCGACGTGCTCAGCACCCCGGTCAGCGCCACCACCGACGCCGACGGGCGTTACCAGGTGACGCTGCCGCACGGCGACTACCAGCTGAAGGTCGACCACGCCAACCGCTGCGCCTCGGCGGTCACCGAATCCGTCTCCGTCACCGGTGACACCACGCACGACGTCACGTTGCCGCAGCGCGAGGACGGCTTCGGGTACGCGTGCGGCGGCGCCGACGGGGAGTACGTACCGGGCACGGAGCTGGTCGCGCTCACCGGCGACGACCGGGTGGCGCCGGTGGAGCTGCCGTTCCGGGTCCCGCTGTACGGCAAGGGCTACCGGAAGGCGTACCTGTCCACCAACGGGTGGGTCGCCTTCGCCAGCACCACCGCGTCGATCCCCGGCAACCGGTCGATCCCCAGCACCGGCACTCCCAACGCGGCGATCATGCCGTTCTGGGACGACCTGTACGTCGACGCCGAAGCCGGCATCTACACCTCGGTGACCGGCGAGAAACCCAACCGGGTGTTCCTGGTGGAGTGGCGCAACGTCAGCTTCTACTCCGAACGCACCGCGCGGATCTCGTTCACCGCGGCGATCAGCGAGAACGGCGGAATCGTCTACCGGTACGCCGGGATCGACGGCACCGGCCGGGAAGCCGGCGAGTTCGCCAGCATCGGGCTGGAGAACGCCGGTGGCACGGTCGGCTTCGAGTACACGTACAACTCCGCCGCGGTGGCCAGCGGCGAGTCGCTGCGGTTCGCTGCGGACGCGGGCGTGGCGATCGGCACCGTCACCGACGCCAACGACGGCGACCCGGTGGCGGGGGCGGCGGTCACCGTACGGTCCGGGGACTCGGTGGTCGACACCGCGGTCACCGGCGCCGACGGCGACTACCTGCTGCAGGTGCCGTCCGGGGCGTACCAGGTAACTGTGGCCGCGGAGCACTACGAGGAGGCGACCTCGGCCGTGACCGTGGCCACGGCGGCGGTGGTGGAGCACGCAACCGTGCTGCGTACCGCCCGGGTGGAGGCCTCGGCGCCGACACTGGAGATCGTCACCCCGTCCGGCGAGGACCGGCGCCGTACCGTGACGCTCACCAACACCGGCGGGCTCGGCACCGACTACACCGTGGTCGAAGCCGACGAGTCCGGTACCGAGACCGACGTCGACTGGCTGACGGTGGGCAGCGGGTCCGGCTCGCTCGCGCCGGACGCGGCCGCGCCGTTCACGGTGACGGTGGACGCCTCGGCGCTGGCGGCGCACTCGTACCAGCGGGCTCAGGTGCTGGTGCGGTCGGCGAGTGGCCGGCAGCCGACGGTGGCGATCCCGGTGACCATCGTCGCGCCGGGCTACCAGGCCTCGCTGGACACCGGCGGGCGCGGCGCCGGCGCCGACTCCGACGGCGACAGCTGGACCACCGACCAGCCGTACGCCCCCGGCTCCTGCGGGTACGTCGGCGAGTCGCACCAGGTGTCCACCAAGAAGGGCATCGCCGGCACCGCCGACGACGCCCGGTACCGCAGCCTGCGGGAAGGCATGACCGAGTACCGGTTCGACGGGTTGGCCGACGGCGTCTACACCGTCGAGCTGGAGTTCGCGGAGCTGCGTACCCAGTCGGCCGGCTCGCGGCTGTTCGACGTACACCTGGAAGGGGTTGAGGTGGCGCGCCGGCTCGACGTCGCCGGTGAGGTGGGCGCCCTCTCGGCGCTGCGCCGTACGTACACCGTGACCGTCACCGACGGCCAGCTCAACGTACGGTTCTTCACCTACCGCGGTTTCGGGTTGCCGATCGTGAACGCGATCCGGGTCACCGACCGGCCCGATCTCGCGGCGTAACCCACGCCGCTACGGCGCCCGTTCTCCGATCGGAGGGCGGGCGCCGTACCAAGTGGCTCAGGGCTTTTTCTTGCCGAACTTGGAGAAGTCGATCTGCGGCATCTGGAAGTCGTCGGGCAGGTCGGCACCGTCGGGCTGCTCCGCGCCGGCCGCGGGCATCCCCGGTAGGCCAGCGGGCATCCCCGGCGGCATCCCACCGGGCATGCCGGGCATCCCGCCGCCGTAGCTGCGACGGCGCTCCTTGACCTTGCCCTTCTTGCCCTTGCGCTTGATCTTCGGGGACTTGGTGGCCTTTCGGCCGCCGCCGCCGAACATGCCGCCGAGCTGTTTGAGCTGCTTCTGCGCGTCGGTGAACCGCGACATCAGCTGGTTCACATCGGTGACCTGGGTACCGGAACCGTTGGCGATGCGTACCCGCCGGGAGCCGTTGAGCAGCTTCGGGTTGGCGCGTTCGGCGGGGGTCATCGACCGGATGATCGCGGTCACCTTGCCGACGTGCTTGTCGTCCAGCTCGTCCAGCTGGCCCTTCATCTGGTTCATCCCCGGCATCATCGCCAGCACGTTCTGGATCGGACCCATCCGCTGTACGGCGAGCAGCTGCTCCAGGAAGTCGTCGAGCGTGAAATCCTGCTGGCCGACCAGCTTGGCGGCCATCCGTTCTTTCTGCTCGTCCTCGAAGACCTTCTCGGCCTGCTCGATCAGGGTAAGTACGTCGCCCATGCCGAGGATCCGGGACGCCATCCGCTCCGGGTGGAACACGTCGAAGTCTTTGAGGCTCTCGCCGGTGGAGGCGAAGATGATCGGCGAACCGGTGACCTGGCGTACGGAGAGCGCGGCGCCACCGCGGGCGTCACCGTCCAGCTTGGACAGCACCACACCGGTGATGCCGACGCCGTCGCGGAACGCCTCGGCGGTGTTCACCGCGTCCTGACCGGTCATCGCGTCGACCACGAACAGCACCTCGTCCGGGTCGGTCACGTCCCGGATCGCGGCGGCCTGCGCCATCATCTCCGCGTCCACACCGAGCCGGCCGGCGGTGTCGACGATCACCACGTCGCGGTGCTGCCGCCGGGCGTGGTCGATGGCGTCGCGCGAGACGCGCACCGGGTCGCCGGCGCCGTTGCCGGGCTGCGGCGCGTACACCTCGACGCCGGCTCGCTCCCCCAGCACCTGCAGCTGCTGTACGGCGTTCGGCCGCTGCAGGTCGGCGGCGACCAGCATCGGCTGGTGCCCCTGCTCGGACAGCCACGTGGCGAGCTTGCCCGCGAGCGTGGTCTTACCGGAGCCCTGCAGACCGGCCAGCATGATCACGGTCGGGGGCTGCTTGGCGTACGTGAGCCGCCGCGCCTCACCGCCCAGGATCGCCACCAGCTCCTCGTGGACGATCTTGATGACCTGCTGCGCCGGGTTGAGCGCCTTGGCCACCTCGACGCCGCGGGCGCGTTCCTTGATCTGGAAGATGAAGTGCTTCACCACCGGCAGCGCGACGTCCGCCTCGAGCAGGGCCAGCCGGATCTCGCGGGCGGTGGCGTCGATGTCGGACTCCGACAGTCGCCCCTTGCCGCGCAGCTTTTCGAAGATTCCGGACAACCGGTCGGTCAGCGTGTCGAACACGTCGCGTCAGTCCTCGCTCGATGGGGGGATGGTGCGGTGGCGGCCCACGGCCCACTGCACAAAGGGTAACGGGCCCTGCGGGATATCCCTGTCGGCTGGGCAGTGCCGGAAAGGTCCATTGACAGTGTGAGTGCGATCACCAATGCTCACGGGCACACCAATGGCTCAACCAGGGAGACACCCCTATGCGACGCCTTTACGTGGCGGCGGCCTCGGCCGCCGTCCTTGTGGTGGGCCTCATGACCGGACCACCTGCCCTATCCGCACAGAATCCCGGAGACAACGGAAATCTGGAGGTATACACCGGCGAATTGACCGGTGCGCAGCTCGCCCAGCTGCCCTCGGCAGGCATCGACCTGCACGACACCGCGAAGATGAAAGGCGCGGGCGGGCGTACCAAGGTCGAGGTCGTGCTGACCGGCGTGCAGGCCGCGAAGCTCGCCGACCAGGGCATCAAGCTGGCGGTCAAGAAGATCGACGGCGAGCGCGCCTCGGCGAAGCTCGACGAGCGTCCGGCCGCCGAGTCGGCCAAGGTCTACCGCTCCTACAGCGAGTCCGGCGGCATCCGCGACGATCTGATCAAGACCGCCGCCGACTACCCGGAGATCTCCAAGCTGGAGTCGATCGGCAAGTCGCTGGGTGGCCAGGACATCTACGCGCTGAAGGTCACCAAGAACGCCCGGGCACTGCCCGACGGCACCCGCCCCGCGGTGCTCTACCTGGCCGCGCAGCACGCCCGGGAATGGATCACCCCGGAGATGGTGCGGCGGCTGATGCACGGCACCCTCAGCGGGTACGGCACCGACCCGGAGATCACCGAGCTGGTGAAGACCACCGAGCTGTGGTTCATCCCGGTCGCCAACCCCGACGGGTACGACTTCACGTTCACCGACGGCAACCGGCTGTGGCGCAAGAACACCCGCGACGTGAACGGCGACGGCGTGATCAAGCCCGGCGACGGCATCGACCCGAACCGCAACTTCCCCACCAAGTGGGGGTACGACAACGAGGGCTCCTCCCCCGAGCCGGCGAGTGAGACGTACCGCGGTTCCGGTCCGGCCTCCGAGCCGGAGACGAAGGCACTCGACGGGCTGGCGAAGCGGCTGCGCTTCGAGTACGTGATCAACTACCACTCGGCGGCCGAGCTGCTGCTGTACGGCACCGGCTGGCAGGTCAGC
>JBOGDG010000054.1:0-11610 GCA_050701655.1 Micromonosporaceae bacterium | reverse complement strand
GCGTCGTACCCCTCGAAGACGCGAGTCAGGCCCCGGGCCAGCGGCAACGCCTGGTCCCGGTAGCCGGTGTTGAACTGCGGCTGGCCGCAGCAGGTCTGCGCCTCCGGGAAGTCCACGGTGACCCCGAGCCGCTCCAGCAACCGCACCGTCGCCTTCCCGGTCTCGGGGTAGAGCGTGTCGTTGACGCAGGTGACGAACAGCGCCACCCGCTGCCCTGGCCCGGCCGAAGACGAGGTCACAGCCGGTACACCCGCTCGGCGGTGCTGCCGAACACCGCGGTGGTTTCGGCTTCCGACAGCCCGCTGGTGAGCTGCCGCGCCAGGTCGAGCACGTCGGCGTACGAGGCGGCCAGCTCGCAGACCGGCCAGTCCGAGCCGTACATCACCCGGTCGGGGCCGAACGCGTCGAACACCACGTCAGCGTACGGGGCGATGCCGGCGGCCGACCAGTCGTGCCAGCGGGCCTCGGTGACCAGGCCAGACAGCTTGCAGCTCACCTGCGGCAGCGCGGCCAGTCTGCACAGCTTGTCGGCCCACGGTTGCACCACCCCGTCCGCGATCGGCGGCTTCGCCGCGTGGTCGAGCACCCACCGCAGCTCCGGAAGCTCCTCGACCAACCGCCGCGCCACCGGCAGCTGCGGCGTGAGCACCAGCAGGTCGTACGCCAGCCCGGCGTCGGCGACGGCGCGCAGCCCCAGCCGTACCTCGGGTCGCGCCAGCCACTGCGGGTCCGGCTCGTCCTGCACCTGATGCCGGACCCCGACCAGCCGCTGGCCTCCGGGACCTTCCCGCAGCGCGGCGAGCTGGTCCACGACGTCCGGTGCCGTGAGGTCGACCCAGCCCACCACCCCGGCGATCAGCCCGTCGCTGGCGGCGGCAACGCGGAGAAACTCGCGGGTCTCCTCCAGCGAGGAGACGGTCTGCACCAGCACGGTCCGCGCCCCGCCTCCGGTCTCCCGCCGCAGCTCCTGCAGGGTGTACGCGCGCCGGATCGGCGCCAGCGCCTCACCCGCCAGCCACGGATAGTCCCGCACGGCGGGATCCCACAGGTGGTGGTGCGCATCGATCACGGCAGCAACCCCTCGGCGGTCAGCTCCTCCCAGAGCGCGTCCGGTACGCCGGCGGCGTACAGCTCGGCGTTGCGGCGTACCTGTGCCGGGCTGCGGGCACCGACCACCACGCACCGTACCGCCGGATGCCGTAACGGGTACGCGATCGCGGCCTGAGGCAGCGTGACGCCGTGCGGTTCGCAGACCCCCGCCAGCCACTCGGCACGGGCGATCAGCGCCGCCGGCGCGGCGGTGTAGTTGTACGTCGCCCCGGGCGCCGGCCGGTCGGCGGCGAGCAGCCCGCTGTTGAACACCCCGGCGGCGACCACCGCGACGCCGCGTTCGGCGCACAGCGGCAGGAACTCCGCGTGCGCCGGCTGTTCCAGCAGCGTGTAGCGGCCGGCGAGCATCACCACGTCGATGTCGGTCTCGCGTACGAACCGGGCGGGCAGCTGCCACTGGTTCATGCCGGCGCCGATCGCGCCGACCACGCCCTGCGACCGCAGCTCGTGCAGCGCCGGGTATCCCTCGGTGAGCGCCTGCTCGGGGTGGTCGTCGGGGTCGTGCAGGTAGACGATGTCGACCCGGTCCAGCCCGAGCCGTTCCAGGCTGGACTCCAATGACCGGAGCACGCCGTCGCGGCTGAAATCCCACCGCCGCCGGTACGCCGCCGGCACGTCGAACCCCTCGGCGTCACGCTCGTCGGCGGTCTCCGGTGACGGCTCCAGCAGCCGGCCCACCTTGGTGGAGATCGCGTAGTCAGCCCGGGGCCGGCCCCGCAACGCCGCCCCGAGCCGGCGTTCGGAGAGCCCGAGCCCGTAGTGCGGGGCGGTGTCGAAGTACCGGATCCCGGCCTTCCAGGCGGCGTCCACCGCTCCGGCGGCGGTCTCGTCATCGACCGGCCGGTAGAGGTTGCCGAGCTGGGCCGCGCCCAGCCCGAGCCGGCTGACAGTCACGCCGCCGATCGTCGCGTTCACGGCAGCTCCCACACCAGGTGCAGTCCGTCGTCGCCGCCGGAGTAGTCGTCCTCGATCTCCAGCAGCTCGGCCATCCGAGCCTGCCACGGTACGTTCGCCGGGTGCTCGCGCAGCGCCGCGCGCATCGCCGGGTAGTCCTCCACCTCGACCAGGTGGAACAGGTCCTGCCCGTCCCGCCAGATCCGCCACCCTTGTACGCCGGCCCCACGCAGCGCCGCGTCCAGCTCGGGCGGGATCGCGGTGTGCACCCGCTCGTACTCGGCCTCCTTGCCGGGCTTGAGTCTCGTGTGCAGAGCGATTCGCCGCATCACCGCTCCTCTGGTGGGTCGGGCGCCATGGTGGCGGGCCGGGGTCGGAGGCCGGACATGCCGCCGTCGACGGCGAGTACGGTGCCGGTGGTGCCGGCGGCGGCCGGGCTGGCCAGGTAACAGATCGCGGCGGCGACCTCCTCGGCGGTGACGAGTCGCCCGATGGGTTGCCGGGCCCGCAGCGCGGCGAGCTCGTGGTCGGGGTCGTCGGCGGCGGTGAGCAGGCGGCGTACCCACGGGGTGTCGACGGTGCCGGGGTTGACGCAGTTGACCCGGATCCCGTCGGCGAGGTGGTCGGTCGCCATCGCCAGGGTGAGCGACTGCACCGCGCCCTTCGACGCGCTGTAGAGCGCCCGGTTGGGCAGCCCGGCGGTGGCGGCGATGGAGCAGGTGTTGACGATCGCGGCGTGCGCCGACCGGCGCAGGTGCGGCAGCGCGGCGCGGGTCACCCGTACGATCCCGAGCACGTTGACCTCGAACACCCGGCGCCACTCGTCGTACGGGTTGTCCTCGACGGTGCCGGCGGCGCCGATCCCGGCGTTGTTCACCACGATGTCCAACCCTTTCAGAGTTGTCGCGGCGTCCCCGACGGCCGCGGCCACCGAGGCGTCGTCGGCCACGTCACCACTCACCGTTTCCAGCTCCGGGGGTACGCCGTCGGCGTGCACATCGAGGCACACGACCGCCGCGCCCCGCCCCGCGAGCAGCTTCGCCGTCGCCAGCCCGATCCCCGAGGCGCCCCCGGTGACCAGCGCCTTCAGGCCCTCCAGCTCACTCATGCCACCTCCGTCCACATCGGCCCATCGGGGTAGGTGTAACCGGCGAGGGACTCCGGCCGCATGGTCGCGGAGAAGCCGGCGTCGGTGGGCGCCCGGTACCGGCCGCCGACGATCCGCACCGGGTGCACGAAGTGTTCGTGCAGGTGGTCGACGTACTCGATGACCCGGTCCTCGAGCGAGCCGGAGACCGCGACGTAGTCGAACATCGACAGGTGCTGCACCAGCTCGCAGAGCCCGACCCCGCCGGCGTGCGGGCACACCGGCACCCCGAACTTCGCCGCCAGCAGCAGGATCGCGACGTTCTCGTTCACCCCGGCGACCCGAGCCGCGTCCAGCTGCAGGTACGAGATCGCGCCGGTCTGCAGCAGCTGCTTGAACACCACCCGGTTCTGTACGTGTTCGCCGGTGGCGACCCGTACCGGGGCGATGGCGCGGGCGATGGTGGCGTGGCCGATGATGTCGTCCGGGCTGGTCGGCTCCTCCACCCACCACGGGGCGTACGGGGCGAGCTCGCGTACCCAGGCGATCGCGGTGGAGACATCCCACCGCTGGTTGGCGTCGATCGCGATCCGGAAGTCCGGGCCGCACACCTCGCGGGCGATCCGCAGCCGGCGTACGTCGTCGGCCAGGTCGGCGCCGACCTTCAGCTTGATCTGGGTGAAGCCGGCGTTGATCGCCTCCTTGCAGAGCCGGCGCAGCTTCTCGTCGTCGTACCCGAGCCAGCCCGGTGAGGTGGTGTACGCCGGATACCCGTCGCGCAGCAGCGTCTCGATCCGTTCGGCACGGCCCGGCTCGGCGCGGCGCAGGATCGCGAGCGCCTCCTCGCGGGTGATCGCGTCGGTGAGGTAGCGGAAGTCGACCAGGTCGACCAGCTGCTCGGCGGTCATCTCGGCGAGCAGCCGCCACAGCGGCTTGCCCTCCCGCTTCGCCTTCAGGTCCCACAGCGCGTTGACCACGGCGGAGATCGCCATGTGCATGACACCCTTCTCCGGGCCCAACCAGCGCAGCTGCGAGTCGTGCACCAGGTGCTTCCACAGCCCGCCCATGTCGCCGAGGGTTTCCGCCACCGGTCGCCCCACCAGATACGGGGTGAGCGCCCGGATCGCGGCGGACTGCACGTCGTTGCCGCGCCCTATGGTGAACGCGAACCCGTGCCCCTCCAGCCCGTCACCCGCGTCGGTACGCAGCACGACATAGGCGGCGGAGTAGTCCGGGTCCGGGTTCATCGCGTCCGAACCGTCCAGCTCCCGCGAAGTCGGGAACCGTACGTCGTGCGTCTCCAGGGCGACGATGCTGCTCATGCCTGGCCTACCGTCTGGCGCTGCCGCCCGAGCTTGTCGATCTCCAACTCGACCACATCACCGGCCCGCAGGTACGGCTTCGGGTCGGGCTCACCGAGCGCCACCCCGGCGGGCGTACCGGTGTTGATCAGGTCGCCCGGCTCCAAGACCATGAACTGGCTGAGGTAGCGGACGATCTCGTACACCGGAAAGATCATATTCTTGGTGTGACCGTCCTGGCGCAGCTCCCCGTTGACCCAGAGCCGCAGCGCCAGGTGCTGCGGGTCGCCGACCTCGTCGGAGGTGACCAGCCAGGGGCCGAGCGGGTTGAACGTCTCGCACGACTTGCCCTTGTCCCACTGGCCGCCACGTTCCAACTGGAACTCCCGCTCGGAGACGTCATGGCTGATCACGTACCCCCGGATGCACTCGGCCGCTTCGGCGTCGGTCGAGAGGTAGCGGGCAGTCCTGCCGATCACCACGCCGAGCTCGACCTCCCAATCGGTCTTGCTGCTGCCGCGCGGGATCAGCACCTCGTCGTACGGGCCGATCACAGTGTTGGGCGCTTTCATGAACACCACCGGCTCGGCCGGCACGTCGGCGCCGGTCTCGGCGGCATGGTCGGTGTAGTTGAGCCCGACGCAGACGATCTTGCCGGGGCGGGCGATCGGCGCACCGACCCGCAGCTCGCCGGGCAGCGCGGCGCCGTCCGCGTCGACCAGCCGGCCGTCCGTGTCCAGCACCGCCGGGATCTCCTCACCCGGCGAACCCACCCGTAGTAGCCTCATGCCACGCCTCCCCAGACATCCGATGTTTCCGGAAACTTAACAGGCGTCAGATGGTTCCGCCAAGAAGCCTAGCGCTCGCACCTCCGTCGTCTTTCATCTGATCTATCTAACGGCCGCCAGCGTTATGGCCGTCCAGTTCTGTCAGGGTTCGTCAACCAGGTCCCGCGCCATCCGAGACTCCGAGGCGAGCGCCTTCCGGCGCTGTGTCACCAAGAGGGCGGGAACACCAATGACCACACCCTGGCCGTGGCCGCTGAGGCGGCCGCGCCGTACCGGGCCCCAGACCAGCGCGGCATTACGCCGTGCGTTGCTGGGCATCGTGATCGTCGCCAGCGTGCTGAGCCCGGCGCTGACTCCGGTCGCCATCGCCAGCGTCGATCCCGGGAAGAAGATCGACCCGGCGCTGACCAAGGCGCTCGCCGCGAAGGACCGCGCCGACTTCTGGATCGCGTTCGGCAAGAAAGCCGACCTGGGTACGGCGGCCCGCAAGCCCAGCTGGGCGGCGCGTGGCGAGGCCGTCGTGAAAGTGCTGAAGTCCACCGCGGACACCACGCAGGCGGCCACCCGCAAGAAGCTCAAGGCCGACCGGGTCGACTTCACGGCGTACCACCTGGTCAACGCGATCCTGGTGCGCGGCGGTGACCGGGCGCTCGCGACCGAGCTGGCGGCCCGTCCCGAAGTGGCGCGGATCCTGCCGACCCGCACGTACCAGCTGCACCGGCCGACCGAGACGAGCGGCGACGACTCCGGGACCAACGCCGTGGCGTGGGGGGTCGCCGCGATCAACGCCGACGACGTCTGGTCCGGCTACGGGGTACGCGGCGAAGGCATCGTGGTGGCGAACATCGACACCGGCGCCGACTACACCCACCCGGCGCTCGCCCGGCAGTACCGCGGCAACGCCGGCGGCGGCGCGTACGACCACAACTACAACTGGTACGACCCGTCGCAGGTCTGCCCGTCCCCCGCGCCGTGCGACAACAACGCCCACGGCACCCACACCATGGGGACGATGGCCGGCGACGACGGCTCCGGCAACCAGATCGGGGTGGCGCCCGGTGCCCGTTGGATCGCCGCCAAGGGCTGCGAGTCGAACGGCTGCTCCGACTACGCGCTGCTCGCCGCCGGTGAGTGGATCCTCGCCCCGACCGACCTGAACGGCGAGAACCCGCGCCCGGACCTGCGACCGCACATGGTCAACAACTCCTGGGGTAGCCGCGGCGGCGACCCCTGGTACGCCGACATCGTCGCCGCGTGGCGCGCGTCGGGGATCTTCCCGGCGTTCTCCAACGGCAACTCCGGGCCCGGCTGTGACAGCGCCGGCTCCCCCGGCGACTACGTGGACTCGTACGCCTCCGGGGCGTTCGACTCGGGCGGCGCGATCGCGCACTTCTCCAGCCGGGGGCCGGGCCGGTTCGGCGACGTGAAGCCGAACCTCGCCGCGCCCGGGGTCGACGTACGGTCCGCGGTGCCCGGTGGCTCGTACGCCGCGTTCTCCGGCACCTCGATGGCCTCGCCGCACACCGCCGCCACGGTGGCGTTGATGTGGTCGGCCGCGCCGGTGCTGGTGGGTGACCTGGACGCCACGGCGGCGCTGCTCGACGAGACCGCCGTCGACAACGGCAACACCAACTGCGGCGGGACCGTGGAGAACAACAACATCTGGGGCGAGGGCCGGCTCGACGCGTACGCCGCGGTCACCCGCGCACCGCGTGGCTCCACCGGCCAGCTCTCCGGCACCGTCACCGACGTCAGCGGCACCGCGATACCTGGGGCAGCGATCGACGTGGGCGCCCGGCGTACCACCACTGGCGACGACGGCGGTTACCTGCTGACCCTGGTCGCCGGCGAGTACGACGTGGCGGTCACCGCGCATGGCTACCGCTCGGCGAGCGAGCACGTCACGGTCACCGCGGGCCAGACCACCACCGTGGACTTCGCGCTCGACCTGACCGGCCGTTTCGCGCTGTCCGGTGTGGTACGCGACGCCGACGGCGACCCGCTGCCGTACGCCACGGTCACGGTGCTCGACACCGCGGTCCCGCCGGCCACGGCGGACGCGGACGGGGCGTACCGGTTCACCAACGTCCCGGAGGGCTCCTACCGGGTACGCGGCGACGCCGGCAACTGCACCGAGCGGCAGGACCGCCCGGTGACCCTCACCGCCGACGCCACGCTGGACTTCGCGCTGCCAAGGCGTAGCGACCGGTTCGGCTACCGCTGCAGCGTGGAGCGGCAGCCGTACGTCGAGGCGGACACCCCGACGGGGCTGGTCGGCGACGACCGGGCGATCACCATCGACCTGCCGTTCGACTTCACTCTGTACGGCAACGTCTACCGGCGGGCCCACCTGTCGACCAACGGCTTCCTCAACTTCCAGGCCGCGGTGGCGGCGTTCGGCAATCAGGAGATCCCGATCATCCAGGCCCCGAACGCGGCGATCTACCCGTTCTGGGACGACCTGGTGATCGACTTCGCCAGCCAGGTGAACACCACGGTGATCGGCACCGCGCCGCACCGGCAGTTCGTGGTCGAGTACCGCGACATCACGTTCTACAGCCTGGACTCCCGGATCGACTTCGAGATGCTGCTCGGCGAGGACGGCGACATCGAGCTCCGGTACCGGGACCTCGACCCGGCGATCAGTACGGAGACCGGTGCCCGCGCCACGGTCGGGATCGAGAACCAGAACGGCGGGGACGCGCTGCAGTACTCGTTCAACTCGCCGGTGCTCACCGACAGCCGTTCGATCCACTTCCACGCGCCGGCCAGTGCCCGGGTGACCGGCGTGGTGACCGACGCCAACGACGGGGAGCCGGTCGTGCCGGCGTTTATCCGCACCAGCTACAACGGGGTGCAGCTGCACACCGAGACCGCCGCGGACGGCAGCTACACACTCGCGTTGCCGCTGGGTGCGTACACCATCACCATCCTGCGGGGGTTCTACGTGTCCGACATCCGCGATGTCACCCTCACCAGCGATGGTCAGGTGCTCACCCACGACGCGGCACTGCGTACGGCGCTGGCCTCGCACAGCCCGAGTTCGCTGGAGTTCGTTGCCAGACCCGGGCAGCTACGTAGCGCGCAGCTGACGCTGGAGAATCCGGGCGAGCTGCCGCTGACGTACGAGGTACGCGACGACGTGCCCTGGAACGAGGGTGTGCCGTGGCTGTGGACCGTGCCGGCGCGCGGCACCGTGGCGCCCGGGGAGAGCGCCACCCTCACGGTGCGGGTCGACGCGTCCGGGATGCAGCCCGGGGCGTACGAGGCGCTCGTGACGCTGCAGACCAACGCCGGGCGCGAACCGTTCATCGACGTACCGGTGACGCTGGCGGTGCCGGCGTACCAGAAGGGCGTCAACGCCGGCGGCGACGCGTACACCGACACCGCCGGCGACTCCTGGTCCGGCGACCAGGCGTGGACTGAAGGCGGGTACGGCTACGTCGGCGGCGGCTCCACCATCACGACCCGCAAGGCGATAGCCGGCACCGACGACGACCCGCTGTTCGCGAGCAGCCGCGCGGGGATGACCGGATACCGGTTCGATGCCCTGCCCGCCGGCACCTACCAGGTGGAGCTCGACTTCGCCGAGCCGCGCGCGGGGCTGGCGCCGGGGCGACGCGTCTTCGACGTGTCGATCAATGGTCAGGCGGCGCTGACCGGGTACGACGTGGTGGCCGAGGTGGGCACGCTCGCCGCGGACACCCGTACCTTCTGGGTCACCGTGGAGGAGAGTGGCTCGATCGTGGTCGAGTTCGGGGCGTACCGGGGGAAGTTGCCTCCTCACGTCAGCGCGGTACGGGTCACCCACCGGCCCGACCGGTAGTTGGGTCTGTGGTCAAACTGCTGTCTCCTCCCGGATCGAGACAGCAGTTTGACCACAAACCTGTTCCAGGCCGGTGCCCCTTCATGGATTCTTTAGACCAGCCACAGGACCGGGCTCATCGAGGCTCGCGACGATGAGGCCATGACTGGATTTCGTCGCGTATGGCCTGTGCAGCTCGGCAGTCTCGCCGTCGCCGCCGCGCTCGTGCTGACGGGGTGCGGCGGAGCGCCTGAGGAAACCGCCGAAAAGCCCCCGTCCCCGACGCAAGAACCGGTGCCGGCGGGCTCGCCGCTGAGCAAGGCGGACATCTCCGCGCTCGCCGCGCAGTTCGGGGACAATCCGCTGACCGGTGGGCAGACGGCGCCCCGGTTGTACCGCTGGGTGAACGACCGGGTGGCGCTGTTCGTTCAGTTCGACGACCCCGACCCGGCCAAGGCCACAGCGCTGCGGTATGTCGGGATCAGCGTCAAGGGCGTGTTCTGCGCCGAGAACCAGCCCGGTGGCCCGGAGGGCGGGTTCCCGCACTTCCACCGGGTGGAGGCGGCCGACTACTCCGAGGGACACGGCGGCCCGCCCGGCACGCCGGGATACTGGCTGAGCTGGGTGGCGGTCGACAGCTTCACCCAGCGGGACGGCCGGAAGGTCGAGCCCGGAGTGGATTACGAGTTCTCCCCGACCCCGGCCCCGCCGAAGTGCGGCGCGAAGCAGGCCGACTTCAAGGCCCCGGGCGCCCGCGCGCTGTCGAAGCAGGACATCAACGCGCTCGGAGAGCTGTTCGCCGACCAGCCGCTCACCGGCGGCCAGGTCGCCCCGCGCTTCTACAGGTGGGTCAACCAGAACGTGTCGCTGTTCCTGCAGTTCGACGCTCCGGACCTGGCGAAGGCGACCGCGCTGCGCTATATCGGGATCAGCGTGCGCGGCGAGTTCTGCGACTCGAAGCAGCCGTCGGCGGACTTCCCGCACTTCCACCGGGTCAAGGCGGCCGACTACGCCGAGGGCCACGGACAGCAGCCGGGCGATGCGGGCTACTGGCTGCTCTGGGTCGCCACGGACAGCTTCACCCAGCGGGACGGACGCAAGGTCGCCCCGGGCGTGGACCGGGAGTTCTCGCCCACCCCGCCGCCGGACTGCTGAGATGCGCCGTGGTTGGCCAGGGTTGGCGGTCCTGTTGCTGGCCGGCTGTGCTTCCGGATCTTCCGGGGGTACGCCGGCCAGCAGCGCGCCCGCCACCGGGCCGCCGGCCGGCGCTGTCGAGGTGAGACTGACCTGCGATACCGGGGACCCCGGCGCCCCGTGCGGATTCCGGCCGGAGACCGTGACGATCCGGGTCGGCGGCACGGTGCGCTGGGTCGACGCCGACGCGACGTACCACACGGTGACCTCGTCGGACCGGCTCGACGTACGGCGGCCGAACGGCAGCTTCGACGCGGTGCTGGACGAGGCCGGCGAAACCTCCGAACGCAGATTCACCAGGCCCGGCGACTACCCGTACTACTGTCAACCTCACGCCGAGTTCATGGCTGGCACGGTGCGGGTGATGGCGGAGTAGAACATGGGACAGCTGCGGGTGCTGGTCGTCGACGACGACCGGATGCTGGTGCCACTGCTTGCCCGAGGGCTGCGGTACGAGGGCTTCGACGTCTCCTGCGCGTACGGCGGTGCCGAGGCGATCGAGACCGCCCGGGAGAGCCCGCCGGATCTGGTGCTGCTGGACATCGGGATGCCCGATCCGGACGGTCTGGTGGTGCTGCGGGAGGTGCGCCGCGCCTCCGACGTGCCGGTGGTGATGTTGACCGCCCGCGACGAGGTGTCGGACAAGGTGGGGGCGCTGGACTCCGGTGCCGACGACTACCTGGCCAAGCCGTTCGCGTTCGACGAGCTGCTGGCGCGGATCCGGGCGGTGCTCCGCCGCCGCGGCACCGACGCGCTGGACCAGCTCTGTTACGACGACCTGTCACTCGACCTGGGCGCCCGGGACGTGGTCCGGGCCGGCCGGCGGATCGAGCTGACCCCGACCGAGTTCGAGGTACTGGCCCACCTGGCGCGCAACGCCCGCCGGGTCTGCTCCCGGGACGCGCTGCTGCACGCGGTGTGGGGGTACGACACACCGGTGGAGTCCAACGCCGCCGACGTCCACATCGGACATCTGCGGCGCAAGCTGGGTGAGCCGCCGCTGATCCACACCGTACGCGGGATCGGGTACGTGCTGCGGAGCTCCCCGTGACCATCCGGGTACGGCTGGCGGCGGCGTTCACCCTGCTGGTCGCGACGATCCTGGTGCTGGTCGGTACGGCAACCTACCAACTGCTGCGGCAGAGCCTGCTCGACGAGATCGAGCGCGACGTGGCGCGCCGCGCCGAGATGTTCGTGGCGACCAGCCAGGCGGCGCCGTACGACCTGGACGTGTTCGGGGCGCCCGACGTGTTCCTGCAGGTCGTCGACGCCGACGGACGGCCGCTGGCGCGCTCCGGAAACCTGGGCGACCGTACGCTGCCGTTGCCGGCCGCCGCCCGTCGTGGCGAGGTGGTCGAGGTGCACGCCGACGGCCGGCCGCTGTTCCTCACCGCGGCGCCGCTGGACGACGGCCGGCACGTGATCGTCGCG
>JBOGDG010000053.1:0-11656 GCA_050701655.1 Micromonosporaceae bacterium | reverse complement strand
ATCGCAGGTCAGAGCGATCCAGCCCCGAGAATCTGTTCAAGTGACCCAACTCAGGTCAGAGGATCCCCTCTGGGGCAAGCTCGAAGTATGAAGCCGTGGCGCATCGTCGGGCTGTTGTCTGGTGCCGCAGGAATAGCGGCCGGGGAGCTGGTCGCGGCCTGGGTACGGCCGGGCGCGTCGCCGTACTTCGCGGTTTCGGACGCGGTGGTGGATCTGACGCCCACTGCGGTGAAGGATGCCGCGATCGCGGTGTTCGGGCCGCTGGACAAGTTCGTGCTGCTCGGTGGCGTCGCCGCGGTGCTGGTGGCGTGTGCGCTTGGTATCGGACGGCTGGGTGAGCGTTCACCGAGGGCCGGGCTGTTCGGCATCGGGGTGCTGAGCGCGGTTGGCGTACTGGCGGCGTTGACTCGTCCGGATGCTGGCCTCGCGGACGGGGTGCCGTCAGTGCTGGCCGGGCTGGTGGCGGGTGCGGTGTACCTGCGGCTGGCGCGACTCGCGGGCAGCGGTACCTGGGCGATGGACGCGGGCGGTCGTGACACAGCTGGTGGCGTGGGTGCCGGTCGCGCGGTGGACGCGGACGGCGCAACAGCGGGCAGCGGTGACGAGCCCGCCGACGTGGGCGGCGGTGAAGAGCCGGCCGACGTGAGCGGCAGTGACGCGGCAGGGGACCTCGAGGATGGGTACGACCGGCGGCGGTTTCTGGTGGCTAGCGGCCTGACCGGGGTTGGCTCGGTCGCTGCGGTGGGGCTGGGACGATGGATCGCGTACGAGCGGTTCGGTGCGGCGCGCTCCCGGGCTGCGCTTT
This sequence comes from Micromonosporaceae bacterium, assembly GCA_050701655.1. GTDB lineage: Bacteria > Actinomycetota > Actinomycetes > Mycobacteriales > Micromonosporaceae > WHSM01. The sequence continues at coordinate 10,851 of JBOGDG010000053.1, read as the reverse complement.
CGGTGCCTCGCCCGGACCAGCCTGTCGTGGGAGCAGCGGACGATCTGGGCGCCCGGGTGCCGGGGCTGAGTCGTTTCCATACTCCCAACAAGGACTTCTATCGCGTGGATACCGCACTGGCGGTGCCGCAGCTGCGCGCCGACGACTGGGAGCTGAAGATCCACGGGATGGTGGAGCGGCCGCTGCGGATCAGCTACGAGCAGCTGCTTGACCGGCCGCTGATCGAACGCGACATCACGCTCGCGTGCGTCTCCAACCAGGTCGGCGGGCCGTACGTCGGGAACGCGCGCTGGATCGGCGTACCGCTGAAAGGGCTTCTGGAGGAGGTTGGCGTCAGATCGGGCGCCGACCAGGTGGTGAGCAGGTCGCACGACGGGATGACCATCGGCACGCCGACCGCGGCGCTCACCGACGGGCGGGACGCGATGCTCGCGGTGGCGATGAACGGTGAGCTGCTGCCGCTGGAGCACGGCTTCCCGGTGCGGATGGTGGTGCCAGGGCTGTACGGGTACGTGTCGGCCTGCAAGTGGATCGTCGAGATGGAGCTGACCACGTTCCAGGCGTACGACGCGTACTGGGTCAAACAGGGGTGGGCCGAGCAGGCCGAGATCAAGACCGCGTCGCGGATCGACACGCCACGCCCCGGAGCCACACCGCACGCTGGCCAGGTGATGGTGGCGGGCGTGGCGTGGGCGCAGCACCGCGGCATCCAGCGGGTCGAGGTGCAGGTCGACGACGGGCCGTGGCGGGACGCGAAGCTGGCTGACGAGGCGACCGTGGACGCCTGGCGGCAGTGGCGGTACCGGTGGCAGGCCACCGCGGGCGGGCACCGGCTACGGGTCCGGGCCACCGACGGCGAGGGGGAACGCCAGACCGACCGGGCACAGGACTCGTTCCCTGACGGCGCCACCGGCTGGCACCAGGTCGACGTCGACGTCGCCGGCTGAACACCAGCCGGCGAAGCGGTAACTGGCGCACCGGGTCGGCCCTGCGGTGCCCCGCTGAGCACCAGCCGATTTAGTGGTCATGGCGCTGACCTGCGAGGTTGGCATGTGGTGTTGCGTCCGCGTTAGGTGTGACGGCGGTCGCGTACTGAGGTGGGAATCCCTATCGCGCAGCGGCCGGGAGCACGCTACGGTGCCGATTGTGGGCGCACCTTCCCGCTCCTCAGGAGCGAATGCAGACGACGCTGGGCTGGCGTCCGTAGCCGGACAGCGCGCGGAGGACGGTGGCGCTGGGGACGATGGCGCCGAGGACGGTGGCGCCGAGTCCCGGTACGCGGCACACCGCAAGGCGGTGGAGGCGATGCGGGCGGCGTACCGGGGGCTTCCCGAGGGTGCGGCGCCGCGGATCGCGAAGCGTACGTCGAACCTGTTCCGGTTCCGGTCGGACAGCACGACCGCGATCGACGTCAGCGGGTTGGACCGGGTGCTGGCGGTGGATCCGCAGCGGCGTACCGCGGACGTGGCCGGGATGATCACGTACGAGCAGCTGGTCGATGCCACCTTGCCGTACGGGTTGATGCCGCTGGTGGTGCCGCAGCTGCGCACCATCACGCTCGGCGGCGCGGTGACGGGGCTCGGCATCGAGTCGACGTCGTTCCGCAACGGGCTGCCGCACGAGTCCGTGCTCGAGATGGAGATCCTGACCGGCGCCGGCGAGGTGGTGGTCGCGACCCCGGACAACGAGCACGCCGACCTGTTCATGGCGTTCCCGAACTCGTACGGGACGCTGGGGTACGCGCTGCGGCTCACCATCGAGCTGGAGCCGGTGAAGCCGTACGTGAAGCTGCGGCATCTGCGCTTCCCCGACGCGGCCGCGGCGATGGCGACGCTGAACCAGATCTGGGACGCCGGGGCGTACCAGGAAGAGGCGGTCGATTTTGTCGACGGGGTGGCTTTCGCCCGGGACGAGGTCTACCTGACGCTCGGCGGTTTCGCCGACGAGGCGCCCGCGACCGGCGAGGCGCCCGCGACCGGCGAGGGGCCCGCGACCGGCGAGGGGCCCGCGACCAGCGACTACACCGGGATGGACATCTACTTCCAGTCGATCCGGCAGCGCGACGTCGACCACCTGACGATCTACGACTACATCTGGCGGTGGGACACCGACTGGTTCTGGTGCTCGGGTGCGTTCGGGCTGCAGCGCCCCGCGATCCGGCGGCTGTGGCCGCGGCGGTATCGGCGCTCCGACGTGTACCGGCGGCTGGTGGCGTACGACCGGCGGCACCGGATCAGCGCCCGGATCGACCGGTTCCGGGGCCGACCCGAGACCGAGGCGGTGATCCAGGACATCGAGGTGCCGGTGGACCGGGTCGCCGACTTCCTCGACTTTTTCCACCGCGAGGTGGGTATCTCGCCGGTGTGGCTGTGTCCGTTGCGGCTGCGCGGCGGCAGCGAGAGCCGTACCTGGCCGCTCTACCCGCTCGAGCCCGACGTGCGGTACGTCAACCTGGGGTTCTGGTCCGGCGTACCGCTGCCGAAGGGCCGCGAGGACGGCTACTACAACCAACTGATCGAGCAGGAGGTCACCCGGCTCGACGGGCACAAATCGCTGTACTCCACCGCCTTCTACTCCGCGGAGGAGTTCTGGCGGCTCTACAACGGGGCTGCGTATCGCGAGGCGAAGCGCACCTACGACCCGCAGGGTCGACTCCTCAACCTCTATGACAAGTGTGTACGGAACCGCTAGGGGGACTGTGATGCGGCTGGCAGAGGCGTTCGAGCAGTTGGTGGGAACCAACTTTCCGATCGAGTTCGTGGCGTACGACCAGAGTCGCGCCGGCGATCCGGAGGCGGAGCTGCGGGTAGAGGTGCGCTCGCCACGCGCGCTGCAGTATCTGGTGCACGCGCCGGGGGAGCTCGGGCTGGCGCGGGCGTACGTCGCCGGTGACCTGGAGATCGAGGGCGACATGTACACCGCGCTCTCCCGGTTGATGAGCGCGTCCGGACAGTTCCAGAACATGACCGGCCGGCAGCTGTTGAAGCTGTTCCGCGAGGTGGGCGGGATCAAGCTGCTGCGCCGGGTGCCGCCGCCCGACCCGGAGGTCAAGCTGCACGGGCGCCGCCACTCCAAGACGCGCGACCAGGCGGCGATCTCCCACCACTACGACGTGTCGAACCAGTTCTACGAGTGGGTGCTGGGGCCGTCGATGACGTACACCTGTGCGGTGTATCCGGAGGCCGGCGCCACCCTGGAGCAGGCGCAGTGGGCCAAGTACGACCTGGTGGCGCGCAAGCTCGGGCTGAAGGCAGGCATGCGGCTGCTCGACGTGGGCTGCGGCTGGGGCGGCATGGTGCGGCACGCCGCGAAGGAGTACGGCGTCAAGGTGCTCGGGGTGACGCTGTCGGCCAAGCAGGCCGAGTGGGGGCAGAAGGCGATCTCGGAGGCGGGGCTGTCCGACCTGGCCGAGGTCCGGCACTGCGACTACCGGGACGTCACCGAGGGCGACTTCGACGCGATCAGCTCGATCGGGCTCACCGAGCACATCGGCAAGCCCAAGCTGCCCAGCTACTTCAAGTTCCTGTACGACAAGCTCAAGCCCGGCGCGCGGCTGCTCAACCACTGCATCACCCGGGCGAACAGCCTCGACCGCTCGTACTACGACAAGGGCTTCATCAACCGGTACGTCTTCCCCGACGGGGAGCTGGTCGGGGTGGGCCACCTGGTGACGCTGATGCACGACACCGGCTTCGACGTGAAGCACGAGGAGAACCTCCGCGAGCACTACGCGAAGACGCTCGCCGGCTGGTGCGCCAACCTCGAGGCGCACTGGGAGGAGGCGGTCGCCGAGGTCGGGGAGCAGACGGCACGGGTGTGGCGGCTGTACATGGCAGGCTCGCGGCTGGGCTTCGCGCGCAACTGGATCCAGCTGCACCAGGTGCTCGCCGGCAAGCCCGACGACGACGGCGCCGTGCCGTACCCGTTGCGCCCAACCTGGTAGAAGACCGGCGTTCCGACCCGTCGATACCTGTCGATTTGTGTGCCGTAGTCTGTGTTGACCTTCGCATTGGGGTATGACTACGCCAAATCCGTCCCAACCTGAAACATCGCGGACTGCTCCGACGAAGGGGAATGAGAGTCCGTTTGGGTGTCGCGGTGATGCGACTCGGGAGGGTATCGCGTGCTGTCTCAGGGTCCGTTCGACACGCCCACCGAGCACCTTGCGATGAGCCTCGGCGAGCGGCTGCGGACGGCGGAGCCGCCCCCGGGATCCACCGACGCCGCGGGATCCACCGACGTCACGGGTGAGCTGCCGGCCGTCGACGCCGGCGCCGAGCCGCCGGCAGTCGGTGCTGGGCTGGCGGCTGCCGGTGTGACGGCGCCACGGCGGCAGGTCAGTGCGCTGCCGCGCCGCCGGCCGACGCCCTCTCCGCGACCGCCGGCCGACCCGCTGAACACCTCCCTGGACGACCTGCTGGGCGGCGACAGCACCGCCGAGTTCGATCCTTTCCAGGACGATGACGACGCCACCGGCTCCGTACCGACGCAGGCGGTGGCCGGGGCCGACGCTGAAGGCTCCGGGCCGGTGGCCGACCCGCGGTCCGGGCCACGCCGTACGGCGGTGCTGGCATCGCTGGTGCTGGTGGCCGCGCTGGCGGGGCTGGTGACGGGGTACGCGGTGATGGAGCGCATGGGCGGTTGGGACGCCATCTGGGTGGGTACCGACCACGACTCCGGTGACCCCGGCTCGGGGGTCGGAGGTGCGCCCGAGGATGACGAGGTGGGCCAGGGGGCCGCCAGCGCCAGTCCGTCACCGAGCGCCAGCGCCTCGCCGTCCGGCAGCCCGTCGACCACGCCGTCGCCCGGCACCAGGCCGACCTCTCCGACGCCGACCGACCCGGATCCGGCGCCGACCAAGCCCACCGAGAGCCCCAAGCCGACGACCACCTCGCCGACCCCGTCACCGTCGGACCCGCAGCCCACCAAGTCCCGTCCACACCCCTGAACCAGCCGCGCCCCCTGAGATCCGGCGCTCACCACGGCCGGTAATGCGGTCGCGGGCCGGCTCGCGTCGTCCTGCCGGCGCATGCCACCACTGCCCAGTTACCTCATCACCGGTACGCCGGCGCGCCACCGTACGCCGAATGGCGTATCGGGGGAGTCCTCCGCTGGCTGACGACGGCACCGCCACCCCGCCGGCAGCCTGAGCGTCGTACCCGGAATGAGGAGGACAGTGATGAGTGGGTTGTCGAGGCGGCAACGCAAGGCGCTGCTGGTCGTACACGTGGTGACCTCGGTGGCCTGGATCGGACTCGACCTGGTGTTGATCACGTTGGCGGCCGCCGGCCTGATCAGCGGGAACCCCGAGCTGCTGCGCGCCGGCTACCTCGCGATGGCGCTGCTCGGCGACACGGTGCTGGTGCCGATCGCGATGGCGTCCCTGGTGAGTGGGGTAGTGCTTTCCATTGGTACGCCGTGGGGGCTGGTGAAGCACTGGTGGGTGCTGGTCAAGTTCGGGCTCACCATGGTGATGGTCACGGCGGTGGTGTTCGCGCTGCGCCCCAACCTCAGCGAGGCGGCGGCACGGGCGCTGCAGACGCCGCTGGAGCGGCTACCGGAGCTCGGGGTGGGTCAGGCCGGCCTCGACGCGATGGTCGCGCCGAGCGTCGCGATGGCGCTGCTGCTGGTGGCCACCGTGTTGTCGGTCTTCAAGCCGTGGGGCCGTACCCGCTGGGGTCGTCGCGAGCAGCGCACCACCCCGCCGGCGCGACGGTCGGTACGCCAGCCGGCCACCGCCGGGCAGCGCGGCTAGAGGCAGCGGGGCTAGCTGGCGTGGGCCTCGGGTGGCGGGACCAGACGGAGCGCGTCGCGTACCCTGCCGTGACTGGCGAGCAGGGCGCGGCGCGCCTCCGTGACCGGCGCGTTGCCCAGCAGCGCCACCAGGGCGGTCTTCAGCTCACCGCCGCTGGCGGCCAGCGCGGCCTCGCAGTCCGTCTGGGTGTGGCCGGTCGCCTCCACCAGGATCGAGACGGTACGGGTGCGCAGCTTCTGGTTGGTCGCCACCACGCTGACCATCAGGTTGGAGTAGACCCGCCCGAGCCGGATCATCACCGCGGTGGAGAAGGCGTTGAGCACCAGCTTCTGGGCGGTGGCCGCCTTCATCCGGGTGGAGCCGGCGATCACCTCGGGGCCGGTGTCCACCCCGATGAAGACGTCGGCGTCCTTGGCGCGCGGGTTGGCGGTCACCAGTACGGCGTGCGCGCCACGCTGGCGGGCGCCCCGCAGCGCACCGCGTACGTACGGGGTACGGCCGCTGGCGGAGAGCCCGACGGCGAGGTCGCCGGCGCGTACACACTCATGGGCTTCTGCTTCTCCGGCGGTGGCGTCGTCCTCGGCAGCTTCCACGGCGCGTAGCAGCGCCTGCGGGCCGCCGGCCTGGTGGGCGCAGAACCAGCCCTCGGGGGCGCTGAACGTGGGGCGCAGCTCGGCCGCGTCCATGAATCCGATCCGGCCGGACGAGCCGGCGCCGAAGTAGTGCACCCGGCCGCCGCCGCTGAGCGCCTCGACGGCGAGGTCGACGGCGGTCGCGAGCTGCTCCAGGGTCGCCTCGACCGCGGCGGGTACGCGCTGGTCCTCGGCGTTGATCAGGCGGAGGATGTCGATGGTCTCGAGCTCGTCGATCTCCTGAGTACGCGGGTTGCGCGCCTCAGTCGGCGAGTTCATACCGACGTCCCCTCGATCCGGCTCTCTCGCGGCGCGGCCGTGCTCGCGCGGCTCATGACCGTCTCCTTCCGGTCGAGGCCCGCCGCTCCCGTACCGCGTCGGCGGTGGCCTCCAGCGCCTTGTTGGTACGCGTCCGGTTGCGCCCCGCCACCCCGACGAACAGGCAGTCGACCACGGTCAGCTGGGCCAGCCGGCTGGCGGTCGCCCCGGCCCGGTACGTGGTCTCGCGGGCCGCCGTGGTCAGCACGTGGTCGGCGACCTCGGTGATCGCCGAGCGCGGGAAGTTGGTCAGCGCGATGGTGGTGGCGCCGCGGTCACGCGCCTGCTTGAGCACCTCGATGGTGTCGGAGGTGTTGCCGGTGTGCGAGATCCCGAAGGCGACGTCGCCCTTGCCGAGCAGCGAGGCGCTGGCCAGGGCGGTGTGGATATCGGGCCAGTAGTACGAGGTACGGCCGATCCGGTGCAGCTTCTGCTGGAAGTCGGAGGCGACGAATCCGCTGGCCCCGACGCCGAACATCTCGGTGCGGCCGGCCTTGGCGAGCAGGTCGACGACGGTCTCGCAGGTGGCGGTGTCGAGCTGCTCGGCGGTCTCTTCGACGGATCGCGCGTCGTTGAACGCGATGGTGGCGATGATCTGCGCGATGTCGGCCCCGGGTGGGATGTCACCGCCGATCACCCGCGAGTCCGGCGGCTCCGCGCGGCGGGCTGCCTCGGCGGCGAGCCGGATCCGTAACTGCGGATATCCCTCCATACCGACCGACCGGCAGAACCGGATCACGGTCGCCTCGGACGTACCGGCCTGGGTCGCCAACTCCGTGATGGTACGGCGTGCGGCTTCCGCCGGATCGGCCATCACCTGGCGCGCGACACGTTGCTCGGCAGGGGAGAGTGACGGTAGCAGACCGCTGATCTGTACGATCAGACCGGTCGGCTCCGCCGTAGCAGAAAATTTCGGTTCGACAGTCACCGTGTGAAAGTTACTTTCGCTTCGAAGTGGCGTCAACTTTCTTCATCCAAGATTACACCGAGTTACCCCGCGTCGGGCTCGGACAAACGGATATTGATGAAGATGAGTCACGTTAGCGCTGTGGCCGCCCCAATTCCGTCGTACCGAGGTGAGGCGCGTACCACGATTGGCCACTCCCCCTCTACGCTCGGCGGAATGCAGGTGCTACTGGTGGAGGACGACGCGTCGGTGGCCGCCGCGATGGAGTCGGCGCTGCGCCGTCGCGGATACCAGGTGGTACGGGCCGGCACCGCGGCTGAGGCGCTCGACGCACCCACCGTCGACCTGGTGCTGCTCGATTTCGGGCTGCCCGACGGCGACGGCATCGACGTCTGCCGCGAGCTGCGGCGACGCAACGACCATGTCGCCATTATCGCGGTCACCGCGCGGGGCGAGGAGCGCGACCGGGTCGCCGGACTGCGTACCGGCGCCGACGACTACGTGGTCAAGCCGTTCTCGATGGCCGAGCTGCAGGCCCGCATCGACGCCGTACTGCGCCGCGTGGTGCGGGCCACCCCGCCCGCCGCGGTGCTGCAGGCAGGGCCGGTGCGACTCGACCCCGCGGCACGTCAGGTCACCGTCGACGGCGAGGACGTGGCCCTGACCCGCAAGGAGTTCGAGCTGCTCGCCGTACTGGCCCGGGAGGCCGGCAGCGTGGTGTCGCGGGACCGGCTGCTGATGGAGGTGTGGCGGACCACCTTCGCCGGGGGGCACACCCTGGAGGTCCACATCGGATCGCTGCGCAACAAGCTGGGCCAGCCGGATCTGGTGCAGACCGTACGGGGTGTCGGCTACCGGCTGCGTACGGAGCAGTAACCAATGCGTCAGCGGCTGGCCGCGATCTACGTGCTGCTGCTCGCCATGGTGCTGGCCGGGCTCGAGGTGCCGCTCGCGATCACGCTGGCGTCCCGGGACAGCCAGCAGATGGCGCTGAACCGGCTCTCCGACGCGGTACGGTACGCCACCATCGCCGAGCCGGTGCTGCGCGGCGAGAAGGACGACGCGATCGAAGCCGAGCTGACGGCGTACTACCGGTCGTACGGGATCACCGCGGCGGTGGTGGACCGGGAGGGCGAGCGCCGAGCCGCCACCGCGGGGCTGCCGCAGTTGGAGGAGCCGGAAGTACAGGCGGCGCTCTCCGAAGCGCTCAACGGGCGGCATGTCGGCGCGGGCCGGGTGATCTGGCCGTGGCAGGACGATCCGCTGGTGGTCGCCGTACCGATCGGGACCGGTGGCGAGGTGCTCGGCGCGGTGGTGACGTTCTCGCCGATCGGCCAGGTACGCGGCGGGATCCGCAACGGTTGGCTGATGCTGGCCGCGCTCGGGCTGATCGCAGTGGCGGTCAGCGTACTGGCGGCCGAGGCGCTGGCCCGCTGGACGTTGAAGCCGGTCGCGGAGCTGGACTATGCCGCGCACCAAATCACCGAGGGTGACTACGAGGCGCGGGTGGCGGCCCACCTCGGCCCGCCGGAGCTGCGCCGGCTCGCCGCCGCGTTCAACGAAATGGCGAACACCGTGGGCGACGCCCTGGAACGGCAGCGGGTGTTCGTGTCTCAGGCCAGCCACCAGATGCGCAACCCGCTCACCGCGCTGCAGCTGCGGGTGGAGGGGCTCGGCGAGGAGATCGCCTCCCCGGAGGGCCGCGCCGAGCACCAGATCGCGATGGCGGAGACCGAGCGGCTGTCCCGGATCCTGGACAGTCTGCTCGCGCTGGCGCGGGCCGAGCGGGGCCGCTACCAGGTGGAGAACGTGGACGCCGCGCGGGTCGCGATGGCCCGGGTCACCGCCTGGCGTCCGCTCGCCGACCAGCGCCGGATCGCACTCCGGTACGCCGCCTCTGACGTGGGCGTACGGGTCACCGCGCTGTCCACCGCGCTGGACCAGGCGCTGGACGCGCTGATCGACAACGCGCTCAAGTTCGCCGGCCCCGGCGACCGGGTGGACGTGTCGGTGCATCGCGAGAAGGAGGGCGTCGTGGTCCACGTACTGGACACCGGTCCGGGGATGACCACCGAACAGCGCAGCCGCGCCACCGAGCGGTTCTGGCGGGCTCCCGCGGCGCAGAACATCGACGGCAGCGGGCTCGGGCTCCCGATCGTCGCGGTGCTGATCGAGGCGTCCGGCGGGCGGTTCGACCTGCTGCCCGCCACCCCGCGCGGGTTGGACGCGCGGATCTGGCTCCCGGCGAGGTCCGCGCTCTGGGGCTCCTGACGACTGTCGGTCACCTTGCGGCGGTCACCCAGCCGGTCAGATCTGGGTCTCCCGGTAGTACGCCAGCGCGCCCGGATGCAGCTGAAGCGGCTGCGGGGTGACGATCGCCGCCCGCCGGTCCAGCCGTTCCACCACTTCGTGGGTACCGGCCATCAGCTCCTGCTGCTCGAAGAGCAGGTTCGTCAGGGCGTACGCCAGATCCGGGTCCATCCGGGTGGGCACCACCAGATAGTTGGGCAGCCCGACGGTGGTCGCCACGTCGACCCCGGGGCCGTACGTCGACGACGGGATCGCCAGGCGGGTGTAGAAGTCGCCGTGGCCGCTCAGCCCGCCGATCCAGTCGCCCAGGTCGATCAGCTGGATCGGCTGTATCAGGTTGAGCCGCTCGATCCCGGTCGTGGGCAGCCCGCCGAAGTAGAAGAACGCGTCGATCTCGCCATTGATCAGCGCGCTCTCGGACTCGGTGAGGTCGAGCCGCCGGATCGTCGTGTCGTCGTGCAGCTCCGCCACCCGAAGTAGCTGCATCGAGGTCCGCTCGGTGCCGGAGCCGGCGGTACCGACCGAGACCCGCTTGCCCCGCAGGTCGGTCAGGGTCTGGATCGGCGGGTTCTCGCCGCGGCGTACCACCAGGTGCAGGTAGTCGTCGTAGAGCCGGGCGATTGTGGCCAGCCGGTCAGTGTCACGGCTCGGGAGGCTGGCCACGGTGTCGGCGCTGGCGAACACCAGCTGCACCTTGCCCGCCGCCGCCAGCTCCAGGTTGCGCCGGGCCGACGAGCTGACCGTGAGGTACGGGTCCAGCTCCGGCATGCCGGAGCGCATCGCTTCGCGCAGTGCCAGCCCGTACTGGTAGTAGACGCTGTCCCGCTCTCCGGTGGCGATCGGCAGCGGCCCTGAGGGGTACGCCGGACCCGGCGGTGAGGCCGCGCCTCCGGTCAGGCTCGCGCTCGCCACCAGCACCAGCGCGATCG
>JBOGDG010000052.1:0-11668 GCA_050701655.1 Micromonosporaceae bacterium | reverse complement strand
GTGAGCGGCCCAGCAGCAGCCAGACGCCGAGGCCCACCAGCACCCCGCCGATCACCACCGTGACCCACGGCAGGTGCTGCTGCAGCTGCGGCGCCACGGGCGCGATCACCAACCCGAAGCCGCCGAACACGACCACGAAACCGCTGGTCATCGCCGCGGTCATGAGCAGCGCCCGGCCCAGCGCCGCGCGTCGCGTACCCCCGGAATCTCCCACGATCAAGAAGGACAGGTACGCCGGCAGCAGCGCGAATCCGCATGGATTAACCGCGGCGAGCACCCCGGCGGCGAGCGCCAGCGCGAGGGATTCGGTCACGCCAGCTCGCCCACCTTGGCGTCCAGCTCGTCGCCGCTGAGGCCGCCCTGGTGAACTACCTTGCCGTCCGCGTCGATCAGTACGAAGGTGTCCTGCTCAGTCACGCCGAACTTCTTCCACACCGTGCCGGACTCGTCGGCCAGGTTGACGAAGCTGATCCCGGTGTCCTTGGCGAACGTACGCATCTCGGCGGCCTTGCCCAGCCCACCGACCCCGATCACCTGTACGTCACCGTGCGCCTTCGCGGTCGCCTCCACATCGGGTGCGGCGGCCCGGCACCTCGGGCACCAGGGCGCCCAGAACCACAGCACCACCGGCTTGCCCGCCAGCGAAGCGCCGTCGAAGTCCTTGCCGTCGAGCGTCCTGCCGCTGAACGCCAGCTTCTCGGGGACCGCTGCCGGGGAGCCGGACGACTCGGATCCGCTCGCTTCCGGTGTCGCCGAGGTGGCACCGCCGGTGGGCGTGGGAGGCGCCGCAGCGTCACCACCACCGCAACCGGACAGCGCCAGCGCCACCAAACAAGCCCCCGCGATCAATCTGGTACGCACAGCGCCTCACCCCGTTGAAACCGGTCATTCGTCCACTGACCCCACCACCGTAGGCAGGACCGCACCGTAACCGGCCTTACAGAACGATGACGCCCGGCCCCGGGGATCCGCGGTATCCCCGAAACCAGCGCGGCCAGCCCTAGCTCAGCCGTGCCTGCGCGTACGCGGCCATCGCCTCCCGCAGGAACTCCGCCAGGCGCGGGTGCGTCTTGTCGAAGTTCTTCCGGAAGCGCGGCTCGTCGGCGTACAGGTTGCCGAGCCCGGTGTACGACTCCCGGTCCGGCGTCCAGTTGCCGTTGGCCAGCCACCGGTGGTGACCGTCGAGCACCTCGAACACCCTCGGGTCGTCGGGCGCCACCTCGGCCTCGATCAGCCCGACCAGCGCGCTCAACTGCTCCGCCCACTGGCGCTTGACCTGCTCCTTGTCGAGCTGGTCGTGCGACTCCTTGGAGCGCTGCACGGCGTCGGCGCCCCAGCGCTCCGCCGCCTCTTCGGCCAGCTTCGCCTCGGTCTGGGCGTCGAAGCCGTCGAACCAGTGCTCCACCTTCGCTTTCGCCATCTTCTGCTCACCTCCCTCCAACTGCTCGATGGTCTGGGCGACGGTGTCGGCGAGCCGGGTGAACCGGTCCCGCTCCGCGAGCAAAGCCCGATGGTGTACGCGCAGCGCGTCCACCCGGTCCCTGCCGTCCTGCACGATCTCGGCGATCGCATCCAGCCCGAGCCCGAGCTGCCGCAGCACCAGGATCTCCTGCAGCCGCAGCAGCTGGGGCTGCTCGTAGTAGCGGTAGCCGTTGCCGCCGATCCGTGCCGGCGGCAGCAGCCCGATGTCGTCGTAGTGACGCAGCGTGCGGGAGGTCACCCCCGACATCCGCGCCACCTGCGCAATCGACCACGCCATCGCCGTTCCCCAACTCACCGTCCGTCGCAGGTCAGGCCCTTCCTGACCCGTGGGTACGAGGTTAGAAGTTGACGCCACGGCAAGGTCAAGCGCTGGCTGACCTGTTACGGGGCGTAGATCGTGGCGGGGTCGTTGGTGGTGCCTTCGATGTTGCTCCACGGGACGCCGTACACGCGGGAGCCGTCGTAGCTGGTCACGTACGCGGCCGTGAGCTGCGCATCGGCCGGCACCCCGTACGCCCCAGCGGTGATCCACGAGTCGAGGCCGCCCGGATCGAAGTAGTGCCGGAAGGTCTGGATCGCCGCTGCGGAGCCCTGTTCGGCGTCGGCGCCCTCGTTACGGGACGCCACCACCAGCCCGGGCCGGGTGGCACAGTCGTCGCACCCGGCCGGCAGCTGCACCACCCCGACGGTGGAGCCGAACCGGTCGGTCGGCTCGGCGACCCCGAGCACATCCGGGCTGTTCTGGTGCACCGCGTACTGCTGAACCCCCAAGCGGCATACGGCTTCCAGAATCCCTCGTCGTTCTGCAGGGCTAACCATGACTGGCCCTGACTCGCGATGGGGCACTCGGCCCCCGACTGGTGGTCCCTAGGCTGGCGAGCTCATGTTGAAGGGGTGCTTGGTTTGAGCGTCTCCACTGCGTGCTCAAGAAGCGCGGCGGCGATCCTTGGGCAAGAGCCCGTCAGCGAGCCGAGCAACAAAGTTGCCCGGGTGGTAGGAGTACGTCTTGATCGTGTCCTCGGCGTGACCGCTGTCGCGCAGCGCTGCGCGATAGCGCGCCAGCTCTTGAAGAAGCTCTCTACAGTCTCGACCCGTTCACCCCAAGCCGTCAGCACGCTGAGTGTCTGATCGAGGCTCTCCACCGCATCGCCGAACCGACGCCGCAACCTGCGAACCCCCACCCCCCTCGGCCTCGATTTGGCCAGACGTCTACATCGTTGATTCCTCCGTGTCGATGAATGCCGTCATTGCTGTAAGTGCCGAGGGCCGCCGCCTGCGATGCCCGGCATGGACTCGCATCGGCAGCCCAGCGCCCGTCGACTCGGGTCAGACGACCGCCATGTCGACGAAGCGGGAGAAGTGCAGCTGCGCCGCGACCGTGACCGTGTCGGTGGGACCGTTACGGTGCTTGGCGACGATGAAGTCCGCCTCCCCGGCGCGCGGCGACTCCTTGTCGTAGTAGTCCTCGCGGTGCAAAAGGATCACAACGTCAGCATCCTGCTCAATGCTGTTGTGCAGGGCGATGCCGTTCGCGATGAAGTTGTGCAGACCGAGGACTGTGGCGTCGTACACCTCCCGCTCACCGATGCTCTCCACGACGGTTACCTCGTCCCACAGCACATCGTTCGTAGCGAGGAGCTCAAGCTCCGCATCGTCGAGGACCGCCGCAACGCGGCTGAGCCGTTCGCGGCTCGGTGCGCTCTTCCACAGGGTGCTTCCGCAGAACTGAGTACCGATCGACGTCGCGAACTGCCGGTGCGAGATCTCCTTCTCCGCCAGCACCGCGCGCACTCGCTGCCACACCTCACGGGGCACAGTGTCGGCGTTTGGGTTTGACTTCAGCTGCTCGATCGCGGTGAGCAATTTCTCCGCGCGGCGTCCCCGCTCGCCGTGTACGCCGATCTCGCGGAGAAATCGGAGCTGTTCGTCCCGCCCCGAGACATCCAGGGTGTATTGCGGGCGCACTGCCGCTGTGGAGACTCGACGCAGGCGGGTCGAGATCCCGAAACGCAACAGGAGCATCGACAGGTCCTGGAGAAGTCGCCTGCTGGTCGACGCGTAGTAGACGCGGCCACCACGGCCGTTCCGGTTGACGGTGACAGAGCCATCTGTCGCCCAGAGGTGACGGATGAACAGGCGCACCTGCTCCTCGGGAAGCCCGGCCACCGCCGCCGGCACGAACTTCTCGTGAGATCGCAGTCCGAACAGTCCGAGCCGGTCGAGCCATTCCGCAATCGGGTTTCGTCGCCCGCGCGCAAGGCGATACGGCGCGGGAAGCCGAAGTGTCGTGACTCTCGCCGCCGCGTATTCGTCCCGGATCGGTGTGATCCCGAAGTGTGCGGCGGCGTCGCTCACCGCTGTGAGGTTCCACTCGTCTCGGCTGGCGTAGCGGATCGGCTGTCGCCGCACGAACGAGCCGTCACCGAGCAGGTGCGCCAGCATGATGACTTCCTGCTCCGGCCAGGCAGAGATCTCCAGCGGCGGCGGCACATGACGCGGCACCGCGATCCGCGAACCAACCGCCAGCTCGCCCAACGGCACCCAACCGTCGACCGTCAAGAACGGATGGTTGGCTGTCGCCTCCACCTCCTTACCGGACGCCAGGCGCAGTCGGAACACTTCCCTGCGGCCACTCGGAAATGCATGGGTCAGGGTGCGCGGCACATACTTGAGCCGCTCGTCGAGCGCCCACACCGGCACGTCGCGAGCACCGGCAGCGAGCAGGTCGCCAATGGTCACCTGCTCGTTGGTGTCGGCACGGGTAAGCCTGGTATCGGCCGTCACACACCCCGATTCGCGCAAATCGGACAGCTGGGGCCGCTTGTCCGTACGCTGCTCCGGCCCGCGGTTCAGCTGGCTCACCGCGACCACTGGGCACTCGACCTCCTTGGCGAGCAGCTTCAACCCCCGAGACAGCTCCGCGACCTCCTGCTGCCGGCTCTCCACCCGCTTCGGAGACGTCATCAGCTGCATGTAGTCGACGATGATCAGCTTCAGGTCGTTGCGCTGCTTGAGCCGGCGCGCCTTGGCCCGGATCTCCATCAGCGTCATGTTCGGTGTGTCATCCACGAACAGCGGCGCCTCGGAGATCTCGCCCATCCGCCGCGCCAGCTTCGTCCAGTCGTCGTCGGAGAGCCCGCCGGACCGCAGTACATGCAGCGGCACCCGCGACTCCGCCGACAGCAGCCGCATCACGATCTCGACCTTGCTCATCTCCAGACTGAACATCAGACTGGACATACCATTACGAATCGACGTAGCCCGTACGAAGTCCATAGCTGCTGTTGAGTTATGCGTCGGGATCATCGACCTGCCCGCGAGGTACAGGTGGTCGTGGTTGTCCACCTCCACGCACCGCACCGGCACGCTAGGGATCGCGCGTACGTCAACGATGAACCGTGAACCCGAGCGCACCGTGGTGACCGCACGGCGGCGCTCCTTGTGGGCTAGGTGCTTGCGCTCCAGCCGGAACACATCGTCCAGCGTGGTGAACGTGAGCGTGTACGCGGTCGAGGACTGCTCGCTGCGGCCCCGGACCCGCTTGGTCGTCACCTGGCAGCGGTAGCCCAGGCTCACCACCAGCTCGTACGTGTCCATCGCCAACCGCCGGTTGGTAACCGAGAACTGGACGGCGCCGTCCTTGTGCGCGTACCCGTCGGTGTCCAGCAGACCGGCGAGCAGGGCAAGCCGCTGGGTCTCGGAGCCGCGGAGATACCGGGTGGGAATGTGCTTGTCGTTGAGCACCCCGAGAGTCCGCAGCAGTCCGGTCACGGTGCCGAACTTCGCCCGGCAGGCGCGACACTGGCGACGCCCGTCACCGGTGCCGGTAACCCGTACCCCGCAGCCAGGGCAGGCCGGAGCAGGCACGGGATCCGACATGAACCGAGCCTTGCCCCCACAGGACTGCCCACAGGTGCGCACATTGCTGGCCTTCGGGGTGAACGCCGTCCCGCACACCACACAGCTCCGCTCGGCCAGCGGTTCCGGAGCTGGAAGCAGCATCGTGTACACCCTGGGGCCACTCACCCGTACCTCGAAACCGTCGGCCTCCACGTAGGTCACGATCTCCGGATCGTCGGTGGTGAAGCGGGCCGCCGCCGAATGGCCGTCGCCCAGCCACATGCCCAGCGTGTACGGCGGGATGAGCAGCTCCTGCTCGGGCAGCTCAATCGGACGGGCATTGGTGATCGAGTGGTTGAGTCGGCGGTCAGCCGTCTTGGTACGGAGGCTGGCGGCGATCTCCTCGGTGGTACGTACCGCCGGCTCCCGCCGGTAACGACGCGAGGCCCTGGTGTGGGTCAGCCACTGATGCCAGGCGTCGGCGACGATCACCGAGCCGTCGGAGAACTCCACCTCGAAGCACGGCCGGTCCTGCAGCACCTCGGTGGCGGCCACCACCGTGGTTGGTTTGCCGTCGGCGCCGATCAGGCAATCGCCGGCCCGGACTTCACCCATGGTGGTCCAGCCGTCCGGAGTGGGGAGCGGCGTATCGAGTGTCAACGCCTTCCCGAGCCCAGGCCGACCCGCGACCACGATCAGCTGACCGGGGTGCAGGCCGTTGAGGAGCCGGTCCAGATCGGTGAAGCCGGTGGGGGAGCCGGTCATCTCGCCGGCATTCGCGCCGATCGACTCGATCTCGTCAAGGGTGGGCTGCAGCAGCTCGCCGAGCATCACGAAGTCTTCGCTGACCCGGCGCTCGGTGACGTCGTACACCGCCTGCTGCGCCAGATCGACCACGTCGTCGACGTCGCGGCCGGAGCCGGCGGCCGACCCGTACCCCAGCTGCACGATCCTGGTGCCGGCCTCGACCAGGCGGCGCAGGATGGCGCGTTCGGCGACGATCCTGGCGTAGTACGCGGCGTTCGCCGCGGTCGGGACGCTGGCGATCAGGGTGTGCAGGTACGGGGCGCCGCCGATCTTGCCGAGCTCGCCGGAGTGGGTGAGCGCCGCGGAGACGGTGATCGGGTCGGCGGGCTCGCCGCGGCCGTACAGGTCGAGGATCGTCTCGAAGACCGTGGCGTGCGCCGGTTTGTAGAAATCGACGGTACGCACGATCTCGACCACGTCGGCGATCGCGTCCTTCGACAGCAGCATCCCGCCGAGCACGCACTGCTCGGCGGCGACATCCTGGGGTGGCGTGCGGTCGAACTGGCCGTCCATGGTGTCCGCCGCTTGCAGGCGTGGCCCGATGGGCCGCACCTCGTCCGATACCGCCATGCCCCGCCCCTCGTTCTGCAAGCCCCCCTCGGCACCATCTCTACTCCCGCCCCCTGACAAAACCGGGTCGGGCGAGCAGCGACAGCCACCGCAGAGGTGGAACGTAAGGCACCTGACGGGGACTTCTCAAATCGGACAGTGGATGAGCCTCTGGACAACCTGTGGACAGCACCCGTGAGCCTGTGCACGGAGTTGTGCACAGGCTGTGGAAACCGCCTGGGGAAACTCGCCGGTAGGTCGCTGACCTGCGGCGACATCATCCCCACTGTGTGGACGGATAAAGCACGGCCGATTTCCGGTGTGTCGTCAGCCATCTGAGCGACACCCGGCCGCAACCTTGCGGTGCGGCGGTCACACGTCGCGGGACTTCGCCGCCAGAAACGCCGCGAACCGCTCGTACGGCCAGGTGTTGATCACCTGCTCCGGGGTCACCCAGCCGCGCCGCGCGGTGAGCGTGGAATACCGTACGTACCCCAGCTGGGACACCGAGTGCGCGTCGCTGTCGACGGTGAAGTGCACTCCGTGCGGCTGCGCCCAGCGGATGTGTTCGTCGCGCAGATCCAGCCGCTGCGGTCCGCCGTTGATCTCCAACGCGGTCCCGGTACGCGCCGCCGCCGCGAACACCGCGTCGAAGTCCAGGTCGATCGGCTCCCGCTTGCCGAGCCGCCGCCCCGTCAGGTGCCCGATGACGTGCACGTACGGGTTCTCGCAAGCCCGGATCAGCCGCCGGGTCTGCTCCTCGGCGGTGAGCCGGAACGCGCTGTGTACGCTCGCCACGCAGACGTCGAACTCGGCGAGGATCTCCTCCGGCCAGTCCACCGAGCCGTCCGGCGCGATGTTCAGCTCCGAGCCGTGCAGCAGCTTCATGTCGGGATACTTCGACTGCAGCTCCCGCAGCTCGGACCGCTGCGCCCGCACCTTGTCCAACGTCATCCGCTGCATCACCAGGTCGGGCGCGTGGTCGGTGACCGCGTAGTACTCGTACCCCCGCTCGGCGGCCGCCGCCACCATCGACTCCAGCGAGGCGACGCCGTCGGTAAGGTCGGTGTGGGTGTGCAGGTCACCGCGCAGATCGGCGACTTCCACCAGCCGCGGCAGCTCGCCGCGTGCGGCGGCCGCCACCTCGCCGGCGTCCTCCCGCAGCTCCGGCGGCACCCACGCCAGCCCGAGCCGGTCGTACACCGCTTCTTCGGTGTCGGCGACCAGCAGCTCATCCGATTCGGCGTCGAACAGGCCGTACTCCGAGAGCCGGTAGCCGGCACGTACGGCGATCTCGCGCACCCGTACGTTGTGCTGCTTCGACCCGGTGAAGTACTGCAACGCGGCGCCCCAGCACTCCGGCGGCACCACGCGCAGGTCGATCTGGAGCCCGGAGAGGGTACGCACGGACGTCTTCGTCTCGCCGCTGCCGATCACGTCCACCACCTGCGGCAGCTCCTTGAACGCCGCCATCAGGGGCCCGGAGTCCTCGGCCGCGGCGAGGATGTCGACGTCGCCGATGGTCTCCCGGCCGCGCCGCAGCGAGCCGGCGTACGTGCACCGCTGGCAGCCGGTGACCTCCCGCAGCGACGCGATGATGTCGTCGGCCGCCGCCAACGCGGTGGACAGCAGCACCCGGCCGCCGGACTGCTCCAGCATCGCGATGCCGGCGAGGATGTTCTCCTCGGTCCTCGGGCCGAACCCGCGTAGCCCGCGCAGCGTACCGGCCTTGATCGCCTCGACCAGCTCGTCGATGCTCGCCACACCACGCTCGCGGTAGAGCACCAGCGCCTTCTTCGGCCCCAACGTCGGGATCAGCGCGAGCCGGCGTACCCCTTCTGGTACGTCTTCCCGCAGCTTCTCCAGCTGCGGGAACGTCCCGGTACGTGCCAGCTCGGCGGCCTTCTCGGCGATCGACTTGCCGACGTTGGGGATGCCGCGCAGCCCGTTGACGTCCAGCGTGGCGACATCCTCGTGGTGGCCGGCGATGGACCGGGCGGCCTTCTCGTACGACCGCGCCTTGAACGCGTCGCCGCCGGTGATCGAGAGCAGGTCCGCGTACTCGATCAAGGCGGCCGCGACCTCGGTGTTGGCTCGCGCCATGATTCAAAGTCTAGGCCCGCCCTCACCACCGGGCCGACCGCGCCACCCCTAGCAGAAGATCAACTCCGCCCCAGACGGAAACACGCCAGGCGTGTCTCGGTCCCAGGCGGAGTTGATCAAGCTCGGCCGTGTGCGGCGGCGCGTGGACTACTTCTCGTACATGCTCGCGGGCGCTTCCTGGGTCTTGTCCGCCGGAGGCTTCTCGACATCGACCTTGGTGCCGAAGTCGGAGTACTTCATCTCCTGCTCGACGGTGACCTTCTCGCCGTCCTGCGTGATCTTCATCGTGGTGGTCATCGAGGTAAGCCGGCCGGCGTCGTCGACGGTCGCGGTGAACGGCACCTTCTGCGCCTCGGGGCCGAGGTCCTTGAGGATCTTCTTGAGCTCCTTGGCCTCTTCCGGCTTCGCGTACGTCTCCGCGTACTTCTTCAGGTCCAGCGTGCCCTCGTACGTGCCCTTGCTGGTCTCCTTCACGTCGTCGGAGACGGCCAGCAGGTAGTCGGCGTTGCCGACCGGGTTACCGGCGTCGGCGAAGGTGTTGCCCGCCGGTAGTTTCGTCATGTCGATGTGCAGCCACTGGCCCATCACCTCGACGTACATGTCGGTGCCGAGGATCCGCATCTCCATCTCCTGGCCGGCCAGGTCCAGGCTCATGACGCCGAGCTTCTTCGACAGGTCGAAGGCGCCCTCGGAGGTGATCGCCACCTCGTCGATCTTCATGGTCGAGGTGAACTTGAAGCTCTCAGTCTCGATCTTCTTGAACGACTGACCGAGCAGCGTCGCGCTGTCCTGCGACTTCTCGGCGGAGGGCGAGGGCCTCGGATTCGCGCCGGTGCCGGCGTTGCCGCCACAGCCGGTCAGTGCGATGGCGACAGCGGCGAAGGCGGCAACGCTCCCCGCGATGGTGCGACGCATATTCATTCCATTCCTTTCGGCGGTACGCCGTCTGCGGCGTCCACGGGCTCCCCCATGACACCACGTACACGAAAACGGCCCGGCTGCGGTTGCACAGCCGGACCGTTTCACGTGGATCGTGTTACTTCGCCGCGACGACCTCCAGCGGGA
The DNA here is from genome assembly GCA_050701655.1 of Micromonosporaceae bacterium. Taxonomy (GTDB): domain Bacteria; phylum Actinomycetota; class Actinomycetes; order Mycobacteriales; family Micromonosporaceae; genus WHSM01. Next base: position 1,822 of record JBOGDG010000052.1, on the reverse strand, counting down.
TGCTGGCCGACACCTCGGGATGCAGCCGCACCTTCACCTGGTAGCTACCGACCGTCTTGATCGGGCCGGGCAGCTCCAGCCGGCGCCGGTCCACGTCGGGGCCACCGGCGGACTTCACGGCACCGGCGACCTCGGCCGCGGTGATCGATCCGAACAGCCGGCCGGCGTCACCGGCGCGGGCGGTCAGCGTGACCCTGAGCGCCTCGAGCTGGCCCTTGACCTCCTGGGCCTGGTCGAGGCTCTGGATCTCGCGCACCTCGCGGGCCCGCTTGATCGTGGCGACCTGCTTCTCGCCGCCCTTGGTCCAGCGGATCGCGAGCCCCTGCGGCAGCAGGTAGTTGCGCCCGTACCCGTCCTTGACCTCGACGATGTCGCCCGGCGAACCGAGGCTCGACACCTCCTGCGTAAGGATGATCTTCATCTGCTCTGATCCTCCTTACCGGGTCTGGCTCTTGTACGGCAGCAGAGCCATCTCGCGCGCGTTCTTGATCGCGCGGGCGATCTGGCGCTGCTGCTGCGAGTCGACCCCGGTGACCCGGCGGGCGCGGATCTTGCCCCGGTCGGAGATGAACTTGCGCAGCAGCGCGGTGTCCTTGTAGTCGACGTAGGTGATCTTCTCCTTGTGGAGCGGATTCACCTTCTTCTTCGGTTTGCGTACGGCAGCGGCCTTGGCCATTGCTCTTCTCTCCAGTTACCTCATGCCGTCCCGTGGGACGGATTGCTTGTCAGAAGGGTGGTTCCTCGTCGTACCCGCCGGCCTGGCCGCCCTGGCCGCCCTGCGAGCCGCCGCCGGAGCGGGCCGGAGCGGCGTTCGCCCACGGGTCGTCGGCGCCAAGTCCGCCGCCGCTGTTGGACCCGCCTCCGCCTCCGGAGGCGCCGAAGCCGCCGCCCCCACCGGAGCTACGCGACATCCGCTGCACCTTGGCGGTGGCGTACCGCAGCGAGGGGCCGACCTCGTCGACCTCCAGCTCGTACACGGTGCGCTTCTCGCCCTCGCGGGTCTCGTACGACCGCTGCTTGAGCCGGCCCTGTACGACCACCCGGGTGCCACGGGTGAGCGACTCGGCGACATTCTCAGCCGCCTGACGCCACACGTTGCAGGTCAGGAACAGCGCGTCGCCGTCCTTCCACTCACCGGACTGCTTGTCCAGGAACCGCGGCGTGGACGCCACGCGGAACTTCGCGACCGCGGCGCCCGAGGAGGTGAAACGCAGCTCCGGGTCGTCGACGAGATTGCCGACAACCGTGATTACGGTGTCTCCTGCCATGGATTGCTCCTAAGTCATCTCGCGTTGTCGCGCGCCTGCCCGCCCGCTGGAACAGCTACCCACCGTGCCACAGGGGTACGACGTAGCGCGGCCCTACCGGAGATCCGGCCGGATCACCTTGGTACGGAGGATCGACTCGTTGAGTCGCATCTGGCGCTCCAGCTCCGCTACGGCGGCGGGCTCGGCCTGCAGGTCGATGACGGCGTAGATGCCCTCGGCCTTCTTCTGAATCTCGTACGCCAACCGGCGCCGTCCCCAGACGTCGAGCTTCTCCACCGAGCCACCCGAGTTGCGGATGACGTTGAGGTAGGTCTCGAGGGACGGGGCTACGGTGCGTTCCTCGAGATCGGGATCGAGGATCACCATGACTTCATAGTGACGCAAGACGAATCTCACCCCCTGTGGTCTCAGCGGCCACGGTCTCTCCGTGGCAGGGAGTCGTCGCGTCGTTCACACACGTAAGCGGCGGGATTGCCCGCCGCGATGTGAACTAAGACCTGTCCGGCGGATAACCAGCCGGGCAGGCTCCTCATCATACAAGGTCGGCCGGATGC
>JBOGDG010000051.1:0-11749 GCA_050701655.1 Micromonosporaceae bacterium | reverse complement strand
ACCCAAGCCGGCACGCCAGCCGGCACCCGAGCCGGCACTCGAGCTGGCAGGCGGACCGGCAGGAGGCGGACTCTCGCCTACGCCGCAGCGGCCGGGGTCGCGTACGCGCTGGTCTCGGTGCTGGTACGCGCGATCGGCCAGGCCGTCTCCACCAGCGGTCTGGATGCGATCCCGCTCGCGGTGCCGTTCGGCATCGGCGCCGCCCTCGCCGCCGGTGGCCTGCTGGTCCAGCTCGGGTACGCCAGCGGCCCGCCCGCCGTAGTCGTGGCCTGTCTGACCATCGTCGATCCGCTGGTCTCCGTCGGGATCGGGATCGGCGTACTCGGGGAAGGTCCGCAGTCCGGATGGACCGTCCCGCTGGGCGCGGTCTGCGCGCTGCTCGCGATCGCCGGCACGGTCGCGCTCGCCCACCACCACCCGGAAGTCACCTCCCGTACGTCCGCAATCAGAACCCCAGAGGAGATCTCATATACGTGAGCTCGTACCACCAGATGCGCATCGTGATCGGCGCCGACACGTTCCCACCGGACGTCAACGGGGCGGCCCGGTTCGCCCACCGGCTCGCGGCCGGGCTGGCGGGGCGGGGGCACGACGTACACGTGGTGGCGCCGTCTCCGGGCGGACCCGCGGGCGTCGAGCAGCTGGACGGCATCACGGTGCACCGGCTGGCGTCGTACCGCACCGGGGTACACCCGACGTTCCGGGTCTGCCCGCCGTGGCAGGCGGCCGCCGCGACCCGGGGGCTGCTGCGCGAGCTGGCGCCGGACGTGGTGCACGTACAGGCGCACTTCTCCGTCGGGCGCGGGCTGGCGCGGGCGGCGTCCCGGTACGGGGTGCCGCTGGTGGCGACCAACCACTTCATGCCGGAGAACCTCTTCGCGTACGCCAAGGTGCCCGGCTGGCTGCGGGCCGGCGCCGCCCGGTTGGCGTGGCGTGATCTGGTACGGGTGTACCGCGAGGCTGACGCCGTCACGGCACCGACGCCGCGTGCCGTACAGCTGCTGCACGACAACGGGCTGCCACCCGGCGCCACCCCCATCTCCTGCGGCATCGACCTCGACCAGTACGCCACCCACCCGCGCCAGCGCGCCATCCCCGTCGCCACCGACCCCCACCAGCGCGCCGGCACCGACGCGACGGTGCTGTTCGTGGGGCGGCTGGACGAGGAGAAGCGGGTCGACGAGCTGCTGCGCGCGATGGCGCTGCTGCCGCCGTGGATCCGCGCCGAGATCGTCGGCGACGGCTCGTACCGCTGCACCTGGCAGGCCCTCGCCGCCGCCCTCGGGGTCGCCGACCGGGTGACGTTCCACGGGTACGTCGACGACGCGGCGCTGCTCGACGCGTACGCCCGCTGCGACGTGTTCTGCATGCCGGGGATCGCCGAGCTGCAGAGCCTGGTGACCCTGGAGGCGATGGCGGCCGGCAAGCCGGTGGTCGCCGCCGACGCGATGGCGCTGCCGCATCTGGTACGCCCTGGCGAGAACGGTTACCTGTTCCCGCCCGGCGACGTGGCCACGCTCGCCGATCGGCTGATCGACGTACTGGCCGACCCCGGGGTGACCGCCCGGATGGGCGCCGCGAGCCGCCGCGCCGTCGCGTCGCACGACCTCAGCGCGACGCTCGACGCCTACCAGGACCTCTACCACCAGCTCCTGGGCGCTCCGGCGCTGCAGGTGGCTGCCTGACCCGACGGGTTTGTGGTCGAATTGCTGCTTCCACTCAGCAGTGACAGCTGTCCTGCAGTGACAGCAGTTTGGCCACAAATCCGGGGGCGTGAGCGTGAGCGAGGTCGAGGTACGCCGTGTCGGGCCCGATGACTGGCGGGTATGGCGGGACGTGCGGCTGGCCGCGCTCGAAGACGCGCCGGACATCTTCCCGGGCGAGCTGGCGCCGGCCCAGCGGTACAACGAGGCCGACTGGCGCGCACGCCTCGACCCGTACGACGGGGTGTGGCTGCTCGCCGAGGCGCCGGGCGGGCCGGTGGGGCAGGCGGGTGCGTGGATGCCGTTCGGGCCGCCCCCGGTGCTGGTCGGGATGTGGGTACGCCCCGACTGGCGTGGCCGCGGCGTCGGCGACGCACTGGTGGCCGAGGTGTTGGACTGGGCCCGGGAGGCGAGCTTCGATCGCGTCGACCTGTGGGTGCTGGAGAGCAACCAGCCCGCCCGCCACGTCTATCAGCGGCACGGTTTCGTGGCGACCGATCAGTACCTGCCGTCGGCGTACACCCCGAATCAACGCGAGGTGATGATGACCCGCCAGCTCGGCCGCGGCCGGCGTGGTTAGGGCCGTTTCGACTTCGGCAGCTTGCTGACCACGCTGTGGTACGACGCGTCGATCAGCTCCCGCAGCTCGTCGTCTGGGATCGCGCCGCCCACCGTGACGGTGTTCCACCCGTACCGCCCGATGTACGCCATCACGCTCACGTCGTCGGGATAGCGCAGCAGCAGCTCATTGGCCTCGTCCCGGTCCCGCCCACACTTCAACCCAATCGCGACCGCGCCGCCGCCGGCAGCGCCGTCGACGTTGCCGAAGAACGCGAAGATCTTGTCGCCGACTTTCGCCACGATGTCGCCCTCCCACGGCTCGTCCTGCCAGGCCCCGGGGTTCTCCAGGCAGTACGCCAGCAGCTCGCCGCCGTCCATCAGCGTCACCAGGCCAGGTGGGCGGACTCGTGTCGCCGGCCGGGCAGCGGCTCGTGGGCCGGATCGGCGCCGGGGCGCCACGGCATCAGTACGATCAGCGCGATCACCACCAGCGCGAACGCGTTCTCGATGATCATCCCGTGGATCCCGTCCGCCCAGTGCGACTCGAACTTGTGCTCGTAGAACCACATCGGGCTGACGACGAAGACGGCGTACACCCCGATGGCGGCGACGCCGTGACGCCGGGAGCGGCGGTGCAACGCCATGTCGCCGAGCAGCAGCACCGCGCAGACGATCCAGACGATGTGGTGGGTCCAGGAGACCGGTGAGAGCGCCACCGTGGTGAGCCCGATCAGGGTGAACGCCGCCAGCTCGTCGTCCTCGCGGTGGGCGGACACCGCACGGCTGATGCCGACCGCCAGGATCAGCAGCCCGAACGCGACCCAGATCAGCCGGGGCGCGCTGCCCTGGTCGTACAGCCGGGCCAGTACGCCAGCCAGCGACTGGTTGGGGGTGAGGTCGGTCTGCCCGACCCGCTGGGTGTCCCACAGCACCTGGGTCCAGTAGAGCCAGGACGCGCCCGGTGCCGCCGCGAACCCGAGCAGCGTGGCGCCGAGCGCGGCGCCGACCGCGGTGAAGCCGGCGCGCCACTGCTTGCTGGCGACCAGGTAGACGATGAACAGCGCCGGGGTCAGCTTGATCGCGGCGGCCAGCCCGATGCCGATGCCGGCCCACTTGTGGCCCGCCCGCAGCGCCACCAGGTCGGCGACGATGAGCCCCATCAGGATCAGGTTGACCTGCCCGTACCCGAGGGTCTCCCGGATCGGGTCGGTGGCGGCTGCCACCGGTACGGCGAGCACGACCGCGTACCACTTCGTCCAGCCGTACCGCTTCGAGATCGGGCCGACCAGCCACCAGCTGATCACCCCGGCGACGACGACGCTGGCGAACAGGTTGATCCACCCGGCGACCGCCGAGGACATCAGAGCGGTCGGCAGCAGCAGCAGCGCCGCGAACGGCGGGTACGTGAAGCCCAGCTGGTACTTCGGCTCGGCGAACTCGTACAGCTCGCCGCCGCCGACCCACCAGACCACCGCGTCGTGGTAGATCCGCATGTCGAAGAACCGGTAGCCGCGGCCGAACACGATGGTGGCGACGATCGCGCCGAGCACCGCCGCGACGACCACGCCGACCCGGATCCGGTCAGCTCGGTCGAGTCGCAGCGAGCGGCGGGCCGCTCGCAGCTCGGTCACGCAGTCACCCCCGGTCGGCCCCGTACAAGCCCAGCGCTTGCAGGTTAGAAGGGCCGGTCGAGTCCGCGCCACCCGGATACCGGGCGTCGCGGGAGCTTTTACAGGAAAGTGGCGGAAGGCACAAGGATCGACCGATATGAGATCCAACGCGGGCGGCGGGAAGTCGACACGGCTCGCCAGAACACGATCACTGCCAGTACGGTAGCCACACCATGCCGGAGCTTTCGTCCTGGGTCGTCCGACACTTCCGACCATTAGCCGTTACGTGCGCCGTCACCGCTTTCGCCACCGGCAGCCTGTTGTCGCTGCTCGCGGGATGGGCGTACTGGTCGTTGTTGCCGCTCGCCGCGGCGCTGACCGCCGGTGCGGCCGGCTTCCCGATGTACGCCGAGCACATCGCCAAGATCCGGGCGGCCGACGCGCAGTTCGCCGCCGAGTCGGCGAAACAGCAGATGCGGCTGGTGGTCGGGCGGGTGTTGACGCCGCTGGCGTACCTGCTCGGTGAGATCACCGACGCCAAGCCGCGCAGCTCCACGCTGGAACGGCTGCAGGGCCAGGCGCTGCAGGTGGTGCTCGCCGCCGCGACCGAGCTGGTGGACGCGCGCGACGCCCGGGCCTGCTTCTTCCGGCTCGCCGAGACCCCCCGGCTACGCCGGCTGGAGCTGGCCGGCTACTACGGCCGCGCCCAGCCCGCCACCTGGATCCTCACCGCCGGTACGCCGCTCGGCGACGGCGCGCTGGAGATCCTGGACGCGGACACCGCGGCGTTCTACCCGGATCTGAACGCCGAGGCGCCGGCCGGGTGGGTCGACGACGAGCATCGGCACCGGGCGCTGGTGGTGGTGCCGATCTCCACCGAGCAACGCCAATTCGGCCTGCTGACCGTCGACACCCTCGAATCCGGCGGGCTGACCGAGCAGGACGCCGAGGTGGTGCAGCTGCTCGGCGAGCTGCTCTCCGCCGGCTTCAACCGGTGATTCGGGGGGCCCGCCGTGACGCTGGGCACATCCGCCGGTGCGGGCCGTGATGTGGGTCGTTCGCCCATTGTTGTATCGGGCGAACGCATGCGATCCTGGTTCGGGGACAGACCATGGGGTACCAGGTAACGGATGGAGGGCACCATGACCGCAGCGGCACCGGCCCAACGGCCGTGGCGCGGCGCTGCCGAGCGTGAGCGGCTGACGCACATCCTGACCGACCCCAAGTCGTACTTCGCCGAGGCGCGGCGCTGGGCGCAGGCGAAGGCCCGTGCGGATCTTGAACGCGAGCTCGCCGACGCCGCCCGCAAACGAAACGGCAAGCGCCTCTAGCCAGAGCCACGTCCCGCTGGCGCCCCCGCGAGGGCGCCAGCGCCATATGCCCAGCGCCACATGCCCAGCGCCACATGCCCAGCGCCACATGCGCGGCGGCCCGCCCGGCTCAGGACCAGAAGCGGAACAGGTCCGAGCCGCCCCAGACCAGCGCCGACGGTACGCCGAGCAGCTCCAGGATCCAGAACACGGTGCCGAAGAACGCGCCCCCGGTCCGTGGCTCCCACAGGAACGCGAACAGCAGCAGGATCGCGAACGGCGCGACCTTCCGCGCGTTGGCGACCCACTCCACCGGCAGCCACGGCTCGGCGATGCCGTAGCCGTCCAGGCCCGGCACCGGCAGCAGGTTGAGCAGGCTCGCCGTCACCTGCAGCATGCACAGGTACGCGGTCGCCGCCCAGAACGTCACATGGGCGTCACTGCCGGTCAGCGCCCACCCGAGCGCCGCCGCCAGCAGCAGTGTGAACCCGATGTTGGTGAGCGGGCCGGCGGCGGAGACCAGGCTCTCGCGCACCTTGTTGCGCAGCGCGTGCGGGTTGATGTAGACCGCGCCGCCCGGCAGCCCGATCCCGCCCAGCAGCACGAACACCAGCGGCAACACGATGCTGAACAGCGCATGGCTGTACTTCAGCGGGTTGAGGGTCAGGTAGCCCTTCTCGACCACCCCGTGGTCGCCCGAGTGGTACGCGGTCGCCGCGTGGGCGTACTCGTGCAGGCACAGCGTCACCACCCAGCCGGCCAGCACGAACCCGAACGCGGCCAGCCCGGTCGGGCCGATGCCGTACCAGAGGAGCAGCCCGCAGCCGACGCAGACCGCGAGGATCGCGAGGAAGACCGGGCTGGGACGGCGCAGCGTCGCCGCCTCCCGCTGCGACAAGATCATGCCCCGCCCCGTTCCGCTCGCTCGCTCACCGCACACCCTCGCTTCGCTCGGGCGGCGCTTCGCGCGGGCACTGTGCCACTGATTCGCTCGCAAGCTCGCTCATTGGGCCGGCACGCTACCAGCGCGCTCGGCGGCGACTGCGTCCCGTACCGCCGGCACCACCTCTTCGGCGAAGATCGCGATGTCGCGTACCGCATCACCGCTGGTGGCGAGCAGGAACGTGTCGATGCCGAACCCGGTGGCCAGCTCGGTCAGCTCGTCGACCCACTGATCGACCGGTCCGTCCAGAAACCCGCGCGAGCGTTCCCCGAAAGAACCCATCAGGTTGTACGCCCGGCGAACAGTGTCCGGGGCGCGGCCCGCCTGCCGCGCCGCGTCGTCTAGCCGGCCGTGCGCGTCGGCCAGCTTCTCCGGCGGCAGGTACATGCTGCTCGGCAGCCAGCCATCGGCCTTGGCCCCGGTCAGCGCCAGCATCTTCGGCCCGTACGCCCCCAGCCAGATCCCGATCGGATGCGCCGGCGCCGGCCCGGGGTTGAGCCCGTCGAGCCGGTGGTGCTGGCCGTCGTACCGGAGGCCACGTTGGCCGCTCCACACCAGCCGGATCACGTCGATCGCCTCGCTCAACGCCGCGATCGATTCTCCGGGGGTACGCCGTGGCCCGCCCATCGCCGCGATCGCGTCCCACTGCCCGCCGGCGCCGAGCCCGAGCTCGAACCGCCCGTCGGTGATCACGTCCAGACTGGCCGCCGCCTTGGCGAGCACGGCCGGCTGCCGCAGCGGCAGGTTGGCGACGTCGGTGACGTACCGGATCCGGCTGGTCTGTACGGCCAGCGCCGTCAGCAGCGTCCAGGTGTCGAAGTGCCGCCGGTGGTACGGGTGATCCTGGATCGCGACGAACTCCAGCCCGGCATCGTCGGCTCGCCGAGCCGCCTCCAGCAACCCCGCGAAGTCCGCCGACTCCGGCACCAGGAAATACCCGAACTCAAGTCCCCGCCCATAATCCATAACTCAACCCTGCCACGCCCCCACCCACCCCGCCGCACCGCCCGCACCCGCCGCCCCGGGGTCGGAGTCAGTGGCGCGGATCTTCTGGAGGCTCCGAAGCCGGGGGTCGGGCGGGTCAGACCTCGAGGGGTTGGGTGCGGAGGTAGCGGCCGAAGTGGGGGACGGTGAAGGCGACGGTGCCGCGTTCCCCGGAGTAGATCAGGCCCTTCTTGATCAGCGAGTCGCGTGCCGGCGAGAGGCTGGACGCCTTGCGCCCGAGCGAATTCGCCACCTCGGCGGTCGCCACCGGGTCGTCCTCGTCTTCCAGGGTCGCCATGGTGCGCATGTACTCGCGCTCGGCAGGCGTGGCGCGGTCGTACCGGGAGCCGAAGAAGCCGACCGCCAGCTCGCCCTCGGCTTCCGGGGCGGCGACGGTCACGTCGGACGGCCCGATCGGCGAGGCAGGTGCGTTGTCCCAGGTCGCCTTCCCGTACGCCTGCACGAAGTACGGGTAACCGCCCGACTTCTCGTACAGCTCGGCGAGGGCTTTCTCGGCGTACTCGACGCCTTCCCGTTCGGCGGGGGCGGTGAGCGCCTGGTCGGCGGCGGAGCGTTCCAGCCGGTCGATCCGCTGGTACCGGAACAGCCTTTCCGAGTACGACTTGCTCGCCGACAGGATCGCCGGCAGGTGCGGTAGCCCGGCGCCGACCACGATCAGCGGGGCGCCGAGCTGGGACAGCTCGTGGCAGGCGGCGCAGAGCGCGGAGGTGTCGGCCGGGCCGAGATCCTGCATCTCGTCGATGAACAGCGCGATCCCGGTGCCGACGTCGGTGGCCACCGCGGCGGCGTCGGTGAACAGCTCGACCAGGTCGATCTCGATGTCGCCGGAGTCGGCCCGCCCTTCCGCCGCCGGCACGTCGATCCCCGGCTGCCACCGGTCGCGCAGCTTCGCGCCGGACGGATTCGCCCGCAGCGCGAACGCCTTCAGTACGCTGAGCAGCTCCTCGATCCGGTCCGGGGCCCTATGCCGGGGCGCCAACTCCCGGATCGCCATGTGCAGCGCGGCCGACAGCGGCCGGCGCAGCGACTGGTCGGGGCGGGCCTCGATCTTGCCCGTACCCCAGAGCCGTCCGATCGCCTGGCTGCGCAGCGTGTTGAGCAGCACCGTCTTGCCGACTCCGCGCAGACCGGTGAGGATCAGCGACCGCTCCGGGCGGCCCCGGGCGACGCGCTCCAGCACCACGTCGAACATCGCCAGTTCGCGGTCACGTCCGGCGAGCTCCGGTGGCCGCTGGCCGGCGCCGGGCGCGTACGGGTTTCGGATCGGGTCCACGCTCGGAGAGTATCGGCGCTTCTAGCGTTTCCCGTAGAACTGCGTAGATCCAGCTACCGGCGTGTCGCGGCTGGTTGTGTGGTGGATAGACGCGAAGGGCGCCGACCGCGATGGCCGGCGCCCTTTCGTACCCCTGTATATGGCTGTCTAGAAGATCAGCTAGACAGCGCTACATCGGCTAGACAAGCTCCTTCACGCACAGTACGAAGTCGCCACTGCTCGACGTGAACGAGGTGTCGTACTCGTCGACGTCCTTGCACTTGTCGGCGTCCTGGGTGTCGTCGAAGCGCTTCAGCACCTCGTAGTGGTCGGTGCCCCGCTCGTCACACGAGATGAACGTGAGCTGCGCGCTGGTGTCGCTCGGGTCCGAGTCGTAGAGGCAGTCGCCTTCCTCGGCGTCGGCGAGGTCGTACTTGGTCGGCTCGTCGGTCGGCGCCTCGGAGGTCTCGGTCTCGCTCGGGGTCGGCGAGGCCTCGGTGCTGGGCTGGGTGGACGGGTTGGCCGACGGCGGGGTGTCCTTGTCGCCCAGGAACACGAACAGCAGCACCGCACCGATCAGCAGCACGAATACGCCAGCAGCCGCGAGACCGATGATCAGACCGGCGTTGCTCTTCTGGGGCGGCGGCGGAGCCCACTGCTGGCCACCCATCGGCGGACCCATCGGGGGACCGGGCGGGCCGGACATCGGCGGCGGAGCCGGGGCACCCCACGGGTCCCCGGCCGGCGGGCCGCTGGGCTGGCCGTACGGGTCGTGCTGGGGCGGCTGGCCGTACGGGTCGTGCTGGGGCGGCTGACCGTACGGGTCCTGCGGGGGCGGCTGACCGTACGGGTCCTGCGGGGGCTGCTGGCCGTACGGGTCACCGCCGGGCGGGTTTCCGAACGGGCTGCTGGCCTGGCCACCGTACGGGTCTCCGCCGGGCTGGCCGCCGTACGGGTCCGAGCCACCCTGCCACGGGTCCTGCGGCTGTCCCGGATACCCACCGCCTCCCGGGGGTCCGTACATCGACATTGCTCCTCCTCGTTCAGCACATCCCGGCGGTGTTCCTAGCTCACAGCGTGCCGTACGCGTCAGTGGTCCGGGCCGCCCCTGCCATACGTGGCCCGAATCCGGGAATCTGTACCAGGCCACGGTAACCCGTACCGCCCAAAGCACCCGCCCCCGAGAACCGACGTCCGCGTCACACGACGGCCCGTGGCTACAGCAGCCGGAGTTGCAGGGCGGCGCTGGGCCCGGCCGGCGCGGGCGGGTTCAGCGACTCGAACAGCCGGTCATCCACCGATTCCAGAAACCGCGACGCCCCGCCGCCCGCCTGGTTCGAGACATACAGCCGGTGCCGCGCGCGGGTGAGCCCGACGAACAACAGCCGGCGCTCCGCGGCGAGCCGCTCGGGATCGGCGCCGGCGGGCTGATCCGGCAGCACCCCGTCGGTGCAGCCGGTCAGGAACACCACCGGAAACTCCCGCCCCTTCGCCGCCTCCAACGTGAGCAACGTCACCCCGCCCCCACTCTCGGCAGCCGCCCCGCCTCCGGCGCCCGCCCCGCTCGGGGCATGCACGCCCGCGTCGGCGTCAACCCTGGCCCCGGGACCGCCCGCGACCGGTACGCCCGACGCGGTCAGCGCCGTGGCCACCGACTCCGGTGAGGGCGCGTACCGGTGCAGCACCGCGATGTCGGAGGCCGCCAACCCCGCGGTGACCAGGGCGCCGGCGGTACGGGCGACGAAGTCCGCTTCGTCGTCGGCGCCGGTCGCGGCGTACCGGCCGATCAGGGCGGGCGCCTCGTCACGCCGCGCGGGATCGAGGAAACGGCGGTGCACCAGCGAGCTGGGAGCCACCGCCTGCATCGCGGCGGCCAGGATCGGGGCGGTGGAGCGGTAGCTGCGGCTCAGCCGCACCGTACGGCCGTCCGGGTAGTCCTCGGCGAAGCGCAGCGCGTACCGGGCGTCGGTGTGCACCGCCTGGTCCGGGTCGGCGGCCGCGCACAGGTTGCCCTCGGGCGGGCAGAGCCAGCGCAGCAGCCGGTACGCGATCTCGGGCACGTCCTGGTAGTCGTCTACGAACACCCACGGCCACCGCGCGTGCAGCCGGTCGGTGAGCAGCGGATCGGTGTCCAGCAACCCGAGCAGGGTCTCCGGGTCGGGGTCGCCGGGCTGGTCGGCGTACTCCCAGAGGATTTGCGGGAGCCGGTCGTAGCAGGTGACGGCGACCTCGGCCGCGGCCTCGCCGAGCAGCGCGGTCAGCCGTACCCCCAGCTCATCTGCGGCGCGGGAGTCGAACGCGACCGCGAGGCACTCCGCAGCCGGCACCCCCAGCTCTCTGACCAGGTACGCGATCCGCGTGGTCAGCACCAGCGTCTTGCCGGTGCCCGGCCCCGCGATCACGAGCTGCTGCCCGCCGGGCGCGGACGCCGCGACCCGCTGCATCGCGTCGAACCGGTCCAGCAGCCCGGAGCCGACCTCCTCCATCCCGTCCAGCACGGGATAGTGCGGCTCGGGCTCCGGGAGCACCAGGGGCGGCGGGGGTGGGGGCGGCTTGGGTGGCCGGGCCGCTTTCGGTCGCGGCTTCGGCTTCACCGCCATCCGGGGTACGTCGAACAGCACGGCCTCCCCGCCGGCGTCGCGATGCGGGTTGGCGTGGGACACGGTACGAGATCCTGACACCTCAGCCCGCGCGCGTCTCAGGTGCCCAGCTCAGCCGGCGTGTCGCCGGCCCTGGGTCAGCTCTCGGGCAGCCGTACCGCCGCGTCGCGGAGCTGGCCCATGATGTTCTCGAAGGTACGCAGAGTCTCGGTGTCGAGCGTGTCGAGCACCTGCCGGAACCGTGCCAACCCCGCGTGCACCAGCTCCTCGGCGAGGTCACGGCCGGCCGCGGTGAGTGTCACCCGCCGGATCCGCCGGTCGGCGGGGTCCTCCTGGCGGCTCACCAGGTCGCGGGCGATCATCCGGTCCACGATCCCGGTGACGGTGCCGACCCCGACGCCGAGCGCGTGCGCCAGCTCCTGGCCGGACGCGGACTCGCGATGGTTCAGGATGATCACGATCTTGAGCTGCTGCATGGTGAGCGTGGAGGCGAGCAGCGGCAGCGAACGGTCATGCGCCCATACCCGGGCGAGCTCCTGCTGGATGCGGCTGATCCGATCGATCACGGCACCCCGGTCGGAGGTGTCGATGTCACTCAAACCGGGCTCCTTCGGTACGGGCGGTGCGGACGATAGCAGGAGCTGAGAACCGCCTGAGGACCGTGAATAGTTCGTACTACACGAAATGTTAGCGTCGGCGCGTTGCGCTGTGCTCCATCGGGGCTGTGCTCCATCGAGAAAGGGTCCTGCAATGACCGCACTGGCC
>JBOGDG010000050.1:0-11789 GCA_050701655.1 Micromonosporaceae bacterium | reverse complement strand
ACCGTGACCACCACCAGCTCCCCCTCGGCGAGCGCGCCGGGTGGCGGAGTGGCCGCCGTGCCCGGCAGGTCGGTCGCGGGCGGCTGGGTGTCGGGCCGTGGGGGGCCGGGCGGGGTCATCGGCGGACCACCAGGTCTCCAGGGGACTCATCGGGTGCGTCGGGCGTGTCGGGCGTGTCGGGCTCCCAGCTGCGGCCGCCGCCGAGCCGGCGGTCCAGCCGCGCCAGATCCCGCAGCTCGCTGGACTCCAGCTGCCACGGCACGCTGGTCACCATCACCCCCGGCTCGAACAGCAGCCTGGTCTTCAGCCGCAGCGCGCTCTGGTTGTGCAGCAGGTGCTCCCACCAGCGACCCACCACGTACTCGGGGATGAAGACGGTGACCACGTCGCGCGGGCTGGCCCGGCGGACTCCCTTGACGTAGTCGATGACGGGGGTGGTCATCTCCCGGTACGGCGAGTCGATCACCGCCAGCGGCGCCGGCACGTCACGCGCCTCCCACTCGGCCTGCAGCGCCCGGGTGTCCTCGTCGTCGACGTTCACGGTCACCGCGGTCAGCGTGTCTGGCCGGGTGGCCCGGGCGTACGAGATCGCCCGCAGCGTCGGCATGTGCAGCTTGCTGACCAGTACCACGGCGTGGTTGCGCGCCGGCAGCACCGGCCGCTCGGCGCTGGGGCGCAGCTCGCGCGCCACCCGGTCGTAGTGCCGCCGGATGCCGAGCATCAGCGCGTAGATCACCGCCATCGCGGCGATCGAGATCCAGGCCCCGTGGCTGAACTTGGTGACCAGCACGATCACCAGCACGCTGCCGGTCATCACCGCGCCGAACCCGTTGATCAGCTGGGCGCGCCGCATCCGGCGGCGTACCGCCAGATCCCGTTCGGTACGCAGCAGCCGCGCCCAGTGCCGGATCATGCCGGTCTGCGAGATCACGAACGACACGAACACCCCGACGATGTAGAGCTGGATCAGTGCGCTCTCGTCGGCCCGGAACGCCACGATCAGGATGCCGGCGAAGACCGCCAGGAACACGATCCCGTTGGAGAACGCCAGCCGGTCCCCCCGGGTGTGCAGCTGGCGCGGCAGGTAGCGGTCCTGGGCCAGGATCGAGCCGAGCACCGGGAAGCCGTTGAAGGCGGTGTTGGCGGCGAGCACCAGGATCAGCCCGGTCACCAGCGTGACGTAGAAGAAGCCGGCCGGGAAGTGGTCGAACACCGACGCGGCGAGCTGCGCGATCATGGTCTTCTGGATGTAGCCCTCGGGCGCCCCGATCAGCTGGTACGCCGGGTCGTCGGCCATCTTGACGCCGGTCGCGCGGCCCAGCATCAGCAGCCCGAGGAACATCGTGATCGACAACGTCCCCATCATCAGCAGCGTGGTCGCCGCGTTGCGCCCCTTGGGCGGCTTGAATGCCGGTACGCCGTTGGCGATCGCCTCCACCCCGGTCAACGCGGCACAGCCGGAGGAGAAGGTACGCATCAGCAGGAACACCAGCGCGAACCCCGCCAGGTGGGTCTCCTCGGCCCGCAGCTCGAACCGCGCGCTCTCCGCCTGGATCGGGTCATCGAGTACGTACACCCGGAACAGCCCGTACGCCACCAGCCCGACGATGCCGATGATGAACCCGTACGTGGGGATCGCGAACGCCGTACCGGACTCCTTGATGCCGCGCAGGTTCATCGCGCTGAGCAGGGCGATCGCGCCCAGCGAGAACAGCACACGGTGGTGCTCCACGAACGGCACCGCCGAGCCCAGGTTCGCCGACGCCGCGGCGATCGACACCGCCACGGTGAGTACGTAGTCGACCAGCAGCGCGCTCGCCACCACCAACCCGAACTTGCCGCCGTGGTTGACGTTGGCCACCTCGTAGTCGCCGCCGCCGGACTGGTACGCCTGCACGTTCTGCCGGTACGAGGCGACCACCGCGATCAGCACCACCGCGATCAGCAACCCGATCCAGGGCCCGTACGAGTACGCCCCCAGCCCGGCGATCGACAGCGTCAGGAAGATCTGCTCCGGGGCGTACGCCACCGAAGAAAGCGGGTCGGAGGCGAACACCGGCAGCGCGATCCGCTTCGGCAACAGGGTGTGTTGTAGCCGGTCAGACCGGAAAGGCCGGCCCACGAGGAGTCGCTTCAGGAACGACGTCGGACTGGGCACGGCGGCCAGCATACTGTCGGTGTAGCGTCGGTTTGCGCCCTCATGCGACAAGGCGCCCCGGGCGGGAAATGCGGAGGCTGGATGCACATCGTGATCATGGGCTGTGGCCGGGTCGGCTCCACACTCGCGCAGACTGTGGAAGCGCTCGGGCACTCGGTCGCGGTCATCGACCAGAATCCGGAGGCGTTCCGCCGGCTCGGCGTCGACTTCGGCGGGCTCACCGTCACCGGGATGGGCTTCGACCGGGACGTACTGGTGGAGGCCGGTGTGGAGCGGGCCGAGGCGTTCGCCGCGGTCTCCTCCGGAGACAACTCGAACATCATCTCCGCCCGGGTGGCGCGCGAGACGTTCGGCGTGCAGCGCGTGGTGGCCCGCATCTACGACACCAAACGCGCCGCGGTGTACGAGCGGCTCGGCATCCCCACGGTGGCCACGGTGCGCTGGACGGCCGACCGGATCCTGCACCACATGGTGCCGGAAGGGCATGTGGAGATGTGGCGGGATCCCACCAACGCGGTGTCGATCATCGAGGTCCCCGTACACACCGGATGGGTGGCCCGGCCGCTGAGCCGGCTGGAGGAGCTGACCGGGGCCCGGGTGGCGTACGTGATGCGGTTCGGAGTGGGTGCGCTGCCCACCGCGTCGACCGTGATCCAGGACGGCGACCAGGTGTTCATGCTGGTCACCGACGAGATCGTGGAGCCGGTGCTGAAGGTGGCGACGGCGCCGCCGGACGGGAGTCAGTGATGCGGGTAGCGATCGCCGGCGCCGGAAACGTCGGCCGCTCCATCGCCCAGGAGCTGATCGAGAACGGGCACCAGGTGCTGCTCATCGAGCGGAACCCGTCGATGCTGCGTCCCGAGCGGGTGCCCGCCGCGGAGTGGCTGCTCGCCGACGCCTGCGAGCTGTCCAGCCTGCAGGAGGCGGAGCTGGCCAGCTGCGACGTGGTGGTGGCCGCCAGCGGCGACGACAAGGTCAACCTGGTGGTCTCGCTGCTGGCGAAGACCGAGTTCGCGGTGCCCCGGGTGGTGGCCCGGGTCAACCGGGCGCAGAACGAGTGGCTGTTCACCGAGCAGTGGGGCGTGGATGTGTCGGTGAGCAAGCCGCGGATGATGGCGGCGCTGGTGGAAGAGGCGGTCACCGTCGGCGACCTGGTCCGGCTGATGACCTTCCGGCAGGGCCAGGCGAACCTGGTCGAGATCACGCTGCCGGAAACCGCGCCGTACATCGGCCGGCCGGTAGGCGACGTACCGCTGCCCCGGGACACCGCGCTGGTCACCATCGTGCGTGGCAAGCGGGTGCTGGTGCCCACCCCCGACGACCCCCTGGAGGCCGGCGACGAGCTGGTCTTCGTCTGCACCGCCGAGGTCGAGGAGGCGGTACGCGAGGTGGTGCTCGGCGCCGTCGCCAGCGCCGGCTGAGCGGCGCGGCTGGGACGCGGCGGCGCGCGGCTAGGCGGTTGGCGCCGGGGTCTCCTCGGGCACCGCGTCGTGGGTCACCCGGCGTACCGCCCAGACCGTGAGGCCGAGCATCAGCAGGTACGGCGGGTAGCCCATCGCGAGCCGCGCCACCCCGAGCCAGTTGGCCTCGTGTGCCGCCCATAGCGCGTGCTGCACCACGCCCTTGGACAGGAACATCACCGCCCACAGCAGCGTCACCCACTGGAACGTACGCAGCAGCCGCGGCTGCCCACGCCACCAGTGCTTGCCGCCCGCCGAGATCACCGCCCACATGTAGCCGATCGCCGGGTGCCGGGCGAGCACCGAGCCGATCAGCAGTACGCCGTAGACGTACGACATGATGATGCCGGGTACGTAGTAGTCCTCGGCTTTGCCGGTCCTCCACGCGATCATGGCGCCGATGCCGACGCCGAACAGCCCGTTGATCGCGTGCCGGATCGGCTCCCGCCGGGTGAGCCGGAAGATCACCAGAGCGCCGGCCACCGCGATCGACGCGATCAACGCCGGATACAGCGCCCACGCCACGTTGACCAGCACGAACACCGCGACCGGAATCCCGGACTCGATCAGCCCACGCCCCCCGCCCATCTGCTCGGCGAGCTGCTCGGAGAAGCTCAGCTCGCCGGCGGAGGGGCCGCCAGCCGAGCGCCCGCTGGCCGGGCGTTCGCTGGCCGGGCGTTCGCTGGCCGGATCCTTGACGTCCGGCTCGGCTGCGGCCTGATCGCTCACGAAATGCTCCTCGCGGTGGTTATCTCGGGGGTTCCAGCTCGTAGTACGGGTTGTAGATGACCTTGCGGTCGTCCCGCAACGCCAACCTGCCCCGTGCCCGGAGCTGCCGGCCGGGCTCGATCCCGGCGATATGGCGGCGCCCGAGCCACACCAGCGTGACCGAGTCGCTGCCGTCGAACAGGTCAGCTTCCAGCGTCGGCAGGTTGGTGCGAGGCGTGTATACCACGGTACGGAGCCGGCCGGTAACTGTCACCAGCTCACCACGTCCGCACTCCGAGACCCGGTTGCAGCCCGCCCGCACGCTCTCCTGCTGGAGGTCCTCGGCCTCCAGCTCAGCCTCCGAGGCGACCAGCCGGCGCAGCATCCTGCGTAACGGTGGCTCCCGGTGCTCGGTGCTCCTCGCCATCGGCGTTACCTTCCCGGCGTGACGGCCTTCACAGCGAGCGTACGTCCGGCGGGTTAACGCCGGCGTCCCGCGCGCTTGCCGTTGCGGGGAGGCTCGTCCTCGGCGGCCGCGCTCTGCTGCTCGGCCTGCGCCGCGATCTGGTCGGCGATCTCCTTCGGCAGCGTCAACGGCAGCGGCTCCCGTACCGGGCGGGCCTCGTTGTCGCGAGCGATCACCAGCCCGTCGAGACACTCCTCGAGCGCCTTGCCGGCGTCCGGGTCGGTCACCGCCCGGCCCTGCACCAGACCACGCAGGAACCAACGCGGCCCGTCGACCCCGATGAACCGGATGTCGGTAGGGCCGTTCGGGGTACGTACCCGGGCCCGCAGCTCGGTGCCGTACCGGCCCTTGGACTCCTCGGCCGTACCACCGTCGCCGGCGATCGAGGTACGCAGCTCGGCGCGCAGCTCGTCCCAGATCCCCTCTTCGCGGGGCGCGGCGAAGGCGCCGAGCTCGATCGCGCTGTCGTCTGCCACCAGCAGCACCGCCGTCGGGTCCCCGTCGGGGTTGAGCTGCATCCGCATGTCGACCCCGACCACCGTCGGGATCTTCAGGCTCCCCAGATCGATCCGCTCGGTGTCGTCGTCCGGTATGTCTGCCACGTCGTACGGGCCGGCCTCCCGCTCGGGCGGCTCCTCTTCGGAGAGGCCGTCCAGCAGTACGTCGGCCTCGTCCTCGTCGTCTTCGAGGTCCTCGACCGGGGTTTCGGTGAAGACGTCGCCGTCCTCCGCGTGCCGCCCCGGACGGCGCCGCCGGAAGAAAATCACTGTGCCTCCTGTAGAGGTGCCGGGTTGCTCTGCGCGGCCAGGCCACCGGTTGATCCATGGCCCCCGGAGCCGCGACTGGAGTCGGGCAGCTGCTCGACGGGGTGGAAACTGGCTCGCTCCACCCGCTGGAGGACCAGCTGTGCGAT
This sequence comes from Micromonosporaceae bacterium, assembly GCA_050701655.1. Classification (GTDB taxonomy): domain Bacteria; phylum Actinomycetota; class Actinomycetes; order Mycobacteriales; family Micromonosporaceae; genus WHSM01. Next base: position 6,084 of record JBOGDG010000050.1, on the reverse strand, counting down.
CCGGTCACCGCGGGCCACTCGAGCGGTCCGTGCCGGGTCGTGGTTGATCAAGTTGACCTTGATCTCACCACGGTAGCCAGCGTCGACGGTACCCGGCGCGTTCAGCACAGTCACTCCGTGCCGGGCAGCGAGACCCGAACGGGGGTGCACCAGACCGACGTACCCCTCCGGGATCGCGATCGCCACCCCGGTCGGCACCAGCGCCCGCGCGCCCGGCCGCAGCTCCACCGACTCGGCCGCCACCAGATCCGCGCCCGCGTCACCGGCGTGGGCGTACGCCGGGAGCGGCAGGTCGGGGTCGAGCCGGCGTACCAGCACCCTTACCGGGGTGGTCTCGGACTGCGGCATCACGTACTCCCTGGGACGGTTCGACAACGCGTGACTATCGCAGATGCCCGCCACCCGGGTGCCCGCACCCCGGTACGGATACCACCCGTACCCTCGATATATGCCCGACGCGACTCCGCCGGTGAGGTACGCCGAACGCCTGGCGCTGCCCTGGTGGCTGTGGCTGGCCGCGCTGGCGGTGGCGGGGCTGCTCGCCGCGGAGATCCACCTGGGCGCGCCCGGGATGCGCTCCTGGGTGCCGTACGCCGTGCTGCTGCCGCTCAGCGCGGTGGGGCTGTGGTGGCTGGGCCGGATCCGGGTGGCGGTGGAGGGCGACACGCTCGTGGTGGACGACGCCCGGCTGCCGGTGCGTTACATCGCATCGCTGGAGCCGCTCGACCCGGAACAGAAGCGTGAGCTGCTGGGGCCACGGGCGCACCCGCTCGCGTTCGTGGTGCAACGCCCCTGGATCCGCGGTGCGCTGAAGGTGACGCTCGACGATCCGGACGACCCGACGCCGTACTGGGTGGTGTCCTGTCGCCGGCCTGAGAGCGTGGTGAGCGCGGTCGGGCAGGCCCGCGAGGCCGAGCCCAGCCCCGGCTAGGCGGGCTCCACCGTGCCCTCTGACACCGTGCCCTCGATGACGCGTCCCGGCAGCTGGCCGCGCAGGTCTGTCCGGATCTCCTCACCCACGGATCTGGTGGCCCGCCGGTTCAGCTCCGCACCCACGGCGGCACCGGTGAGCAGCGGACCCAGGGTGGTGAGGTTGCGGCCGAATCGGCGTAGCAGCCGGTCCCGGAGCTGTTTGCGGGCCGCGGTGGACAGCACCGCGCCCATCCCCCGCCCCGGAGTCAGCGGGTTGATGCCGCGCCGGGACGCCCAGGAGGTGAGCAGGGCGGTGGCGCGCTGCATGGTGGTGCCGCGGATCGGCTGCGCGTAGATCTCGTGCAGCTCGCCGATCAGCTTCAGCTCTATGGTCGCCACCGCGATCGTCTCGGCGGTGAGCAGCACCGGCGCGGTCAACAGCGTCGGCGGCACCGCCCACTCGACGGCGGCGACTCCGCCGCCGGCGGCGCCGACCGCCGCGGTGGCACGGGAGGCGTTACGGATCAGTCTGGTTGCCAGCTCTTCATCGGACATGCTCGGGTGGTGCGCGCGCAGTGTCGCCAGATCCCGCACCGGCAGCCGCTCCGCGATCTCCACCAACGCGTCGATCACCGCGCCGAGCACCGCCCGGGGCCGCGGCAACCAACCCCCTTCGGAGGTACGGCTGGCGGTCTGCGCCACCAACCGGCCCATCAGCCTGCGCCGTTCACCGGCCTCGACGTCGTCGCTGGCGAGCCGCGCCACTGTGTCCGGCATCGTCGCCGGGTCCTCGTCGCGCGGCGGCTCGCCCGGTACGCCCGGTCTGCTGTCCGAGGTGGGCATCCACGCACCCCCATCGCGTACGGATCGGTCAGGCGGCGCACTCCCGGCAGATCAACTCGCCCTTCCGCTCAACCGCGAGCTGACTGCGGTGATGCACCAGGAAGCAACGAGAGCACCGGAACTCGTCGATCTGCATCGGTAGAACCTTGACGGTGAGCTCCTCATCGGTGAGGTCGGCTCCAGGCAGCTCGAAATTCTCCCCCAGCTCAGCCTCGTCGACGTCGACGGTGCCCGATTGCGCGTCACCCCGCCGCGCCTTGAGCTCCTCGAGGCTGTCCTCCCCCATCTCGACCTCGTCGCGACGCGGTGCGTCGTAGTCCGTGGCCATCGGTGTCACACTCCCGTATCTGTGCTGCGCCCGGTGTAACGCCAGACGACATGTGTTCCTTACCCGCGATCGGCAAGTGTGCCACCACCACCGCGGAAACGGCTCCTGTCAAGCGGGGCACCTTACCTGTCTTTTGGAAACCAATACGTTCCGGTCCCGACAGTTGTTCCCGATGTGACTCAAGCGACACACAAGATAGGTGACCTGCGTACGACAAAGCGGGCGCCGCGCCGTGCGATCCGCGACACCGTACCTCTGGGTACCCAAGGCAGGGGTGTCAACACCCGTACCGCTTTCGCGGACACGCTAATCTCTGCCCATGACGAGCAGGGACGGCCGCCGATGACCTTGGCACGGGTACGGGCACTCCTAGTCGTGGGCACGCTGGCGGCGCTGGCGTCCGTGTTCGTGGTGTGGGCGATCATGCGCGACAGCCAGAGCCGCGAGAACGCCGACGAGCGGCGCTGCCGGGAGGGCGAGAAGCCCGCCGCGACCGCGATGCCCGCTCCCAAGGGCGTCACCGTCAACGTCTACAACGACACCGACGAGGTCGGGCTCGCCAAGCGGATCGCCGACAAGCTCAAGGACCGCGGCTTCAAGATCGGCAAGATCGACCAGGACAAGGACCCGAACGTGGTGAAGGGCACCGCCGAGCTGCGGTTCGGCCCCAAGGGGCTGGGCGGGGCGTACCTGCTGAGCGCGCACTTCGTCGAAACGGACCTGCTCCCGGACACCGAGCGGAAAGACGCCGAGGTGGACGTGGTGCTGGGCCAGGAGTTCAAGCAGCTCTCCTCGCCCGCCGAGGTCAACGACGCGCTCCGGCTGATCGGTGACCCCTCGCCACCCCCCGGCATGTGCTGATCCGGCGCACCCGGCTGCGGGCCGGCGGCTAAGCCCAGCGGGCGGCTACGGGCCGCCGGCCGCGTCGAAGCGCACCAGCGCGTCATGCAGCTCCTGGTGTACGGCCGGCGGCGCCGCCAACGTCATCGCCGGACCCGCGCCGGCGCCGTCCAACCCGGTCACCAGCAGCCCCGCCTCGCGCGCGATCAGGCCGCCGGCGGCGAGGTCCCACGGCGCCAGCCCCTTCTCATAGAACGCGTCGACCCGGCCATCGGCGGCGTAGCAGAGATCCAGCGCGGCGGCGCCGAACCGGCGGATGTCACGTACCTCTTCCAACAGGCCGGTGAGCACCCGCGCCTGGTGCACCCGCCGCGCCGGGTTGTACCCGAAGCCGGTCGCCACCAGCGTCTGCGAGAGCTCCGTCACCGCCGAGCCGGTGAGCCGCCGGCCGTCCAGGTACGCCCCCTCGCCGGCCAGCGCCGTCCACTCCTCGCCGGTGACCGGGTTGTGCACCACCGCGGCGACCGTACGGCCCGCCACCTCGGCGGCGAGCGAGACGGCGTACTGGGGGATGCCGTACAGGTAGTTGACGGTGCCGTCGATCGGGTCGAGCAGCCACCGTACGCCGGCGCCGGCGTGGTGCCCGGTCTCTTCGCCGATCACCTCGTCGTACGGCCGGCGTTCACGCAGCGCGTCGACGATCATGCGTTCGGTGGCGCGATCGCCCTCGGTGACCACGTCGGTGGGGGTGCTCTTGGTGGCCACATCGGCGTTCGCCCGTTCCCGGCTCGATCGCGCCAGCTCGCCGCCGCTGCGGGCCAGCGCCACCGCCAGCTCCAGCAGTTCGTGGGGTTTGGGCATCAGCTCTTCATCACGCACCGGTCCATCCTTTCAGGGCCAGCATTACCACCACGCCGACCGGAAGAAGATGATCGGAGACAGACGGCGTTACAATTCACCCCTGCCCACGTGACGCGACAGCGGCGAGGGTGCCCCCAAGATCAGGCAGAACGTCTCGCCTGTGCACGCTCATAGCCTTGAGAAGGGTCGTTCGTGACTGAGGTTCGCCGCACCACCGGCAGCGACGTCCGCGCATTCACCGAGTCCCTCGTCCATCGTGCCTCCGGCACCGACGGCCAGATCAGGTCCGCCGAAGTGGCGGAGGCGATGGCGACCGCCGGGCTCACCCCGGCGCAGGGCAAGCGGGTGCTGAAGGCCCTCTCCGAGGCCGGTGTGACGGTGTTGGTCGACGGCTCCGCGAGCAATGGCCGGCGGCGGGTGCTCGCCGCCCGTGCCGCGACACCGGCGTCGAAGGCGACCACCGCCAAGGCCACGAGCACCGCACAGGCGGCCGACGACCCGGGTGAGGTGGCAGAGGTGACCGAGGCGGCAGCGAAGGCCCCCCGCAAGGCGGCCAAGAAGACCACGGTGAAGAAGGCCGGGCGCAAGGCGGGCGCCGCCAAGGAGAACGGCTCGGCCGCCGGCGCGAAGACCGCCGGCGGGATGGCGGTGGACGAGCCGATCGTGCTCTCCGACCGCGACGACTTCGACTGGGACGACGAGGAGTCCGATGCGCTGCGGCAGGCCCGCAAGGACGCCGAGCTCACCGCGTCGGCCGACTCGGTCCGGGCGTACCTGAAGCAGATCGGCAAGGTGCCGCTGCTCAACGCCGAGCAGGAGGTCGAGCTCGCCAAGCGGATCGAGGCCGGCCTGTACGCGGCCGAGCGGCTCCGGCTGGTCGAAGAGGACGGCGAGAAGCTCTCCACCCAGGCCCGCCGTGACCTGTTGTGGGTCACCCGCGACGGGGAACGCGCCAAGAACCACCTGCTCGAGGCCAACCTGCGACTGGTCGTCTCCCTCGCCAAGCGCTACACCGGCCGCGGCATGGCGTTCCTGGACCTGATCCAGGAGGGCAACCTGGGCCTGATCCGCGCCGTGGAGAAGTTCGACTACACCAAGGGCTACAAGTTCTCCACGTACGCCACCTGGTGGATCCGGCAGGCGATCACCCGCGCGATGGCCGACCAGGCACGGACCATCCGGATACCCGTACACATGGTCGAGGTGATCAACAAGCTCGGCCGGATACAGCGTGAGCTGCTGCAGGACCTGGGCCGCGAGCCCACCCCCGAGGAGCTCGCCAAGGAGATGGACATCTCCCCGGAAAAGGTCCTGGAGATCCAGCAGTACGCCCGCGAGCCGATCTCCCTCGACCAGACCATCGGTGACGAGGGCGACAGCCAGCTCGGCGACTTCATCGAGGACAGCGAAGCCGTGGTGGCGGTGGACGCGGTGTCGTTCTCGCTGCTGCAGGACCAGCTGCAGCAGGTGCTCCAGACGCTCTCCGAGCGGGAGGCCGGGGTGGTACGGCTGCGGTTCGGCCTCACCGACGGTCAGCCCCGTACGCTCGACGAGATCGGCCAGGTGTACGGCGTGACCCGCGAGCGGATCCGTCAGATCGAGTCCAAGACCATGTCGAAGCTGCGACACCCGTCGCGCTCCCAGGTGCTCCGCGACTACCTCGACTGATCCACCACCTCGACTGATCCTCGAGCCCGCCACGACACCCTGTTGCTATCGAATGGGGTGTGTCGTGACGTGTACGTGTCCAAGCCGTGACCGAACGCATGGCAGGCTGGCCGCCATGACGAATCGGCGATGTGACGTTAGTCGCCACGCCGCGGGGGAACGTCTACGGAGCAGGGCATGTTGGAGCAGGTGTGAGATCGTCGAAGCACCCGGAGAGCACACCGTGACCGGTCAACTGCGAAGGAGGAGGCGATGACCCCGACACTGACGCCGCCTGCGGCGGTATGGTCCGCTGCCGGAGAACGCTGCGATCGCTGCAGCGCTGGTGCCAAACTCCGCGTTGTCGTAGCTGGCGGCGGCGACCTGCTGTTCTGCGGGCACCACGCCAACAAGTACGCAGAACAGCTCGTCAAGATCGCAGCTGACGTGTCAGTCGATCCGGAGTTCATCTGGGTCGGCACCGATCTGATGACCGACAACTAGGCAACACCCGTTTTCTGAGCGTCCCCGGGCGCCTCGCCATCACGGCGAGGCGCCCGTTGCTCCTCCGGGGCGGCCTCGGCTGCCGGCACCGCTTCATCCGGCACCGCGTCCGGGCCCGACCCGGCGTCCGGGCTGGTCTCGGACAGCAG
>JBOGDG010000049.1:0-11836 GCA_050701655.1 Micromonosporaceae bacterium | reverse complement strand
GTGCTGGAAATCCTGACCGGGGTGTTAGTGCCCTGCGCCGCGAGTCCTTGCATGTTCGGCCGCCCAGCGCACGGCTGCCGGCGTTGTCCTCCTCACGAGTGGCTCCGCCACACGCTTCGTCGTCCGCCTTGGCAGCCGCACGCTGGATCGCCCTCCTTATGCGGCGGACTCACGACGCAGGACACTAAAAGGTCAGGTTCCAGGCGTCGATGTAGCCGGTGTCGTACCGGTAGACGTCACGTACCTGCAGTTTCCAGGTGCCGTTGGCGACTTCGCTCGACGCGTTGACGGTGTACGTGGTGATCACGTTGTCGGCGCTGTCGCTGTAGCTGTTGCTCTTCAGCCGGTACGCCGTACCGTCCGGTGCGATCAGGTCGATGACCAGGTCGCCCCGCCAGGTGTGCTTGATGTCCACGCCCACCTTCAGTGTCGCCGGCGCGTTGCCGGTGACCCCGGTGGCCGAGATCGAGCTGGTGATCGCGGAGCCCGCGTCCGGGATGCTGACGTTGTTGGTGTTCTCGAAGTACTTGCCCGGCGGCGGAGGTGGCGGCTCGGTGCCGTCACAGGTCTTGTTGATGATCCGGTACGGGCAGTCCGAGTACTCCAGCAGCCGCAGTACGGCTTCCCGGTTGCGGGAGGTCTCGCGCGGGATCACCTCGTCGGGCGGGTAGAAGCCGGGGTTGGACGAGCGCGGGTACATCTCGAAGGTGTAGCCGAAGATCTTGTGGCGACCCCAGAGGAAGTCGTCGATCGATCCGTCGGTGATGTAGAGGTCCGACGCCTGTTCCGGGGTGTAGTTGTTGGTGCCGGCCATGTTGCGGCCCAGGGTCTGGAACACGCTGGCGTCGTCGGCGGTCATCCCGGTGTCGGTGTCGTTGTACGTGTAGCCGTACGGCCAGAGCACCAGCTCCGAGTACGTGTGGAAGTCGATCCCGGTCTTGATCTGCTGTACGCCGTTGACCACCCGGGAGCGTACGAAGTTCGAGACCACCTTCACCTCGGGCGCCGACTCGGGAGCCGACCCGCGGTAGGTCTCGCTGGAGGTGCTGCCCGACGAGCCGCCGCAGCAACCCCACTTGTAGTCCCAGTTGCGGTTCAGGTCGGTGCCGACGTAGCTGGAGCCGCTGTTGGGCTGCCGGTTCTTCCGCCAGTAGCGGTACGAGCCGGTGGCGACGTCGTACTCGGCGCCGTCCGGGTTCAGGCTCGGCAGGATCCAGATCTCGCGGCTGTCCACGAGGCCCTTGATCCGGCTGTCGCTGGCGTACTTGCTGGTCAACTCCCTGAGCAGGTAGACCGCCATCTCCACGGTCAGGTGCTCACGGGCGTGCTGGTTGTGCGTGAACAGCACCTCCGGCTCGTCCTCGTCCACCGCGACGTTGTCGGAGATCTTGACCGCCATGATGTCGCGGCCCTCGTACGACTTGCCGAGCACCACCTTCCGGGCGATCGACGAGTTGTTGCTCGTGATGCTGTTGACCACGGAGGTCAGCTCGGAATAGTTGTGGTAGTTGGAGTCCGCCGGCGGGAAGTCGAATGTGGACGGACCTTCCTTCGGCGGCGCGGCCGGCAGCTTGTTGACGGTGAAGCCGAGCGCCTTGATCTTGTTGACCTCGGCCGGAGTCGCCGAGATGAACAGCTTGCCGTCCTCGTAGTAGTTGATGGCGGCGCCGGTACGCGCGATCGCGGACCGTTCCACCTTCAGCCGTACGCGTTCGACGACGTACTCGGCGGACAGCGTCTTCTCGGCGACCACAGCGGGCGCCGCGCTGCCGAGCGAGGGGATGAGTAACGACCCGATCGCCACAGCGACGCAGGCCATCACAGACAGACGTCTAGCCTTCATCGAAAACCTCCCCAGGTTTGTTGCGCGCAGACTACTCCGACGATCATGAAAGGCACAGGCCCAATTTGGCTGGTTACGGGCGGTATAGGGTGCGCAGAGAAAAGCGGCGGGACATCCCCCGAGGACGTCCCGCCGCTCTCGCTGTTTAGGCAGCTCAGCCGACTGATGTCAGCAGCTCTGACCGATCGCCTGGTATGGGCAGTCGGCGTACTCGATGAGCTTGAGTACGGCTTCCTTGTTGCGTGCGGTCTGTTCCGGGATCACCTCGTCGGGCGGGTAGAACCCGGGGTTGGACGAGCGCGGGTACATCTCGAAGGTGAACCCGAAGATCTTGTGGCGACCCCAGAGGAAGTCGTCGATCGATCCGTCGGTGATGTAGAGATCCGACGCCTGCTGCGGCGTGTAGTCGTTGGTGGCCGCCATCTCGCCACCGATGGTCTGGAACACCTTCGCGTCGTCGGCGGTCATCCCGGTGTCGGTGTCGTCGTAGGTGTAGCCGTACGGCCAGAGCACCAGCTCCGAGTACGTGTGGAAGTCGATCGCCGTGGTGATCTGCTGCTTCCCGCCGGTCGCGCGTGAGCGTACGAAGTCCGAGACCACCTTCACCTCGGGTGCCGACTCGGGTGCCGTACCGCGGTAGGTTTCGCTGCCCGGCGAGCCGGAGGAGCCGCCGCAGCAGCCCCACTTGTAGTCCCAGTTGCGGTTCAGGTCGGTGCCGACGTTGCTGGATCCGTCGTTGGGCTGGCGGTTCTTGCGCCACATCGCGTACTCGCCGGTGGCGACGTCGAACTCGGCGCCGTCCGGGTTGAGGCTGGGCAGGATCCAGATCTCCCGGCTGTCGACCAGCTCCTTGATCTTCGCGTCGGAGCCGTAGTTGTCGGTCAGCAGGCGCAGCGTGTACACCGCCATCTCCACGGTGAGGTGCTCCCGCGCGTGCTGGTTGTGCGTGAAGAGCACTTCAGGCTCGTCCTCATCGGTGGCCACCTCGTCGGAGATCTTGACCGCGATGATGTCGCGGCCCTCGTACGACTTGCCGATCACTTCCTTGCGCGCGAGCTCGGGATACTTCGCGACCAGGTCGTCGACCTCTTTGGTCAGCTCCGTGAAGTTGTGGTAGTCCGCGTCCTCGGACGGGAAGTCCTTGACGGTCGGGTTGCCGGTGGCCCGCTCGTTACGCTTCGGCAGCGCCACGACGGTGAAGCCGAGCTTCTTGATCTGCTCGACCTCGCGCGGTGTCGCGGAGACGTACAGTGCGCCGTGCTCGTAGAAGTTGATCGCCGCACCGGTACGCGCGATCGCCGTACGCTCCGGCTTGAGGCGTACCCCCTCGACGCGGTACTCGGCCGGGAGCGTAGCCGTCGCCGACACCGTGGGCGCCGCGTTGCCGAGCGCTGGCCCGGCCAGCGCGCCGAGCGCGATCACCACGCCGGCGGCAAGGGACAGTCGTCTGGCTCTCATCTCACCCTCCCCAGGAGTCCTTCCTCGCGAGGCTAGGGCGAATTGCCCGGCAAGCCCAGACGATGCCCGTTTATCTAAGTTGACGTTAATAGACACCTAAGGGCGAGTTGAGAAACTTCGGTGGTACGGGCCAAGTGGTTCGCCCGGGGAGCGGATCGCGAGCGCGGCGCTTACGCGTCGTAGAACTCGATCACGGCCGGGTCAGCCGGCACGATGTCGGTCCACTTCACACCGATCAACCAGTCGTCACCGAGACCGAGCACACCCGAGTGGGTGGTGCGCCACAGCTCCTTGCCGTCGGTCGCGTTGAACACCAGGAGCCGGCGTGGTTCGTCGGTGTCGGACACGTCGTCGTAGCCGAACGCGAACCGTGTCTCCGATACGGCGTAGTTCTCGGTATTGCCCGGCAGCGTGTCATTCGGACCGGTCGCCAGACGCCAGGACTCCTCACCAGAGGTCAGGTCGGTGGCGGTCGTCGTACCGGGCTTGAAGCTGTCGTCGTTGAACCTCGTGGTGATCACTCGGTCCGACGTGATGCCGAGTACGGCGCTTTCAGCGTCGCCTTTCCACAGACGCTTACCCGAATCCGCGTCGAGCAGCTCCGCGGGCTCGTCGCCGACCAGCAGATAGTCGCCCCACGGGGTGGTGAGTCGACCACGCAGGCGTACGCCCCTGCTTGCCGCTGTCGCCGAGCGGCCCGGCGGTGCAGCCGGTGAGGGCGGCCAGGCTTACCAGCGCCGCAACCGCGGCTCGTCTCACTCGGGACATGTACGCGGAGCCTGGCGGGATGATCGACACCTCATGCGCCCGAACTGTGTGAGTTGTCGACTGAGGTGGGGTACGGCACCGATGCGGTGCCGTACCCCCGGCGAGTGGGGTAGCCTAACGATCGTTAAGGCACGGGCGGACAGGGAGTGCACGTGACGCTGGACAGGGAAGCCCTCGAACAGCTCCGGAAGCGGGTGCAGGCCGGCGGGGCGGAGAAGTACCACCAGGCCAACCAGGCGAAGGGCAAGTTGTTCGCCCGGGAGCGGATCGCGCTGCTGGTCGACGAGGGCAGCTTCACCGAGGATGGCGCGTACGCGAACACGGCGGCCGAGGGGCTGCCCGCCGACGGCGTGATCACGGGTGCGGCCACCGTCGACGGGCGGCCGGTGTGCCTGATGGCCAACGACTCGACCGTCAAGGCGGGGTCGTGGGGCGCCCGTACCGTGGAGAAGATCATCAGGATCATCGAGCGGGCGTATCGCGAAGGCGTCCCGATGGTCTACCTGGTCGACTCGGCCGGTGCGCGGATCACCGACCAGGTCGACCTTTTCCCTGGTCGGCGCGGTGCCGGCAAGATCTTCTGGAACCAGGTACGCGCCTCGGGCTCGATCCCGCAGGCATGCGCGCTGTTCGGGCCGAGCGCCGCCGGGGGCGCGTACATCCCAGCGTTCTGCGACGTGGTGGCGATGGTCGACGGGAACGCGTCGATGTACCTCGGCTCCGACCGGATGGTCGAGATGGTGACCGGGGAGAAGACCACCCTGGAAGCGATGGGCGGCGCGAAGGTGCACTGCACCGAGTCCGGCTGCGGCCACTTCCTCTGCAAGTCCGAGGAAGAGGCCATCGAGGTGGTACGCCGCTACCTGTCGTACCTGCCGCCGAACTGGACCGAGGCGCCGCCGCAGGCCGAAGCCGCTGAGCCGCAAGCCATCGACCTGGCGAAGCTGGTGCCGGACAGTGAGCGGCAGGCCTTCGACATGCGCCGCTATGTGAGAGGCATCGTCGACGAGGGCTCGTTCTTCGAGATCCACGCGCTCTGGGCGCGCGAGGTCACCGTCGGGTTCGCGCGGCTCGACGGCGAGGTGATCGGGGTGGTCGGCAACAACTCGATGTTCAAGGGCGGGGTGCTCTTCGTCGACTCCGCCGACAAGGCCAGCCGGTTCGTGGAGCTGTGCGACGCGTTCAACGTCCCGCTGCTGTTCCTGTCCGACGTACCGGGGTTCATGGTCGGCAGCGCGGTGGAGAAGCAGGGGATCATCCGGCACGGCGCCAAGATGATCTCCGCGATCTCGGCGGCGACCGTACCGAAGATCTGCGTCGTCGTGCGAAAAGCTTATGGAGCCGGGTTGTACGCGATGGCCGGCCCGGGCTTCGAGCCGGATGCCACGATCGCGCTGCCCACCGCGAAGATCGCCGTGATGGGTGCCGAGGCCGCCGTGAACGCGGTGTACGCCAACAAGATCGCCGCCCTCCCCGAGGACGAGCAGGGCGCCTTCGTCGCCGCCAAGCGCGCCGAGTACGAGACCGACATCGACATCGTCCGCCTGGGCAGCGAGCTGGTGGTCGACACCATCGTGCAGCCGAGCGAGCTGCGCCGCGAGCTGATCCACCGCTACCGCGCCGCCCGCCACAAAGACCGCACCTTCTCCCGCCGCCGCCACGGCGTAACCCCTGTCTGATCTGCGCAAACCAGAGGAGCATCCACAGTGGACTTTCGGTTGAGCAAGGAGCACGAGGCGCTCCGGGACACGGTGCGTGACTTCGCGCAGAAGGTCGTCGCGCCGGTTATCGGCGACTTCTACGAGCGGCACGAGTTCCCGTACGAGATTGTGCGCCGGATGGGGGAGATGGGGCTGTTCGGGCTCCCCTTCCCGGAGGAGTACGGCGGCATGGGCGGCGACTACTTCGCGCTCTGTCTCGCCCTCGAAGAGCTGGCCCGGGTCGACTCGTCGGTCGCGATCACCCTCGAAGCCGGGGTCTCGCTCGGCGCGATGCCGATCTACCGGTTCGGTACCGAGGAGCAGAAGAAGACCTGGCTGCCGGCGCTGTGCCGGGGCGAGCAGCTCGCCGCGTTCGGGCTCACCGAGCCGGGCGGCGGCTCCGACGCGGGCGCCACGGCAACGACGGCCGTGCGAGACGGCGACGAGTGGGTGATCAACGGGACCAAGTCGTTCATCACCAACTCCGGCACCGACATCACCTCCGCGGTCACGGTCACCGCCGTCACGGGGGAGACGCCGGACGGTCGCAAGGAGATCTCGGCGATCCTGGTGCCGTCGGGCACAGCCGGGTTCACGGTGGCGAAGCCGTACTCGAAGGTGGGTTGGAACGCCTCGGACACCCGGGAGCTGCACTTCGACAACGTACGGGTGCCCGCCGCCAACCTGGTCGGGGAGCAGGGCCGGGGTTACGCCCAGTTCCTGCGGATCCTCGACGAGGGCCGGATCGCGATCGCGGGACTCGCTGTCGGCCTCGCCCAGGGCTGCGTCGACGAGTCGCTCAAGTACGCGCGCGAACGGCACGCGTTCGGGCAGCCGATCGGCAACTACCAGGCGATCCAGTTCAAGATCGCGGACATGGAGCTGCGTACGCACACCGCCCGGCTGGCGTACTACGACGCCGCGGTGCGGATGCTCGCCGGCGAGCCGTTCAAGCGGCAGGCCGCGATCGCGAAGCTCTACTCCTCGGAGATCGCCGTCACCAACGCCCGCGAGGCGACCCAGATCCACGGCGGGTACGGCTTCATGAACGAGTTCCCCGTCGCCCGCTTCTGGCGTGACTCCAAGATCCTGGAGATCGGCGAAGGCACCTCCGAGGTGCAGCGCATCCTGATCGCCCGCGACCTCGGGCTCTGACACGTCTACTGTGGACGTTAGTATACCGCTGGTATAGTGCCGTCATGGCGCACACCACGATCAAGGTGAAGACCGAAGCGCGCGACCGGCTCGCCATCCTCGCGAAGGAGCGTGGCTGCACGATCGGTGAGGTGGTCGACCAGCTCGCCGAGTCGACCCCGACCCATGACGAGTTGACAGCCCGCCGCGCTGCTGCCGCCGCCTACGTCAAGGAGCACCTGGTCTCGGACTTCGGCGAGGACGACGTCACCGCGGGCCGGCAGATGCTGCGGGACCTGGCCGCCGGACGTCTCAAGATGATCGGGTGAACGGCTACATCCTGGACGACACCGCGGTTCTCGCATTAGGCGCAGGTCATCGAGGCCTGTCGCGTGTCGTCGTCGCGACCCACGAGGGAGCGGGTTTTCATGCGTACGTGCCGGCGCTGTGCCTGGTTGCGGCCCAGTCCGAACGGCGCGGGATCGCGGATCACGTCGGTTCCCTTCCAGCGATCGAGATTGTCGAGCTTGATCTCTCCGCGGTCGAGACGGTCGGTGGGCTGATCGGTGACGGCGTCGACTGGCGGTTCGCGCATGCTGTAGAGGTAGCGCGGCCGACCTTCGACTGGCCGGACGGTCGGCCGGTGCTCACCGTGAAGCCCCCCGCGTACGACGGGCTGGGCGTACCTACGATCCACATCCGCACCTGAGTCGGCCCGCATCGGCAATCTCTGTACGGAACGTCCTGGTGGTGCGAGAGTTTCTCCATGCGGGCGTTTGTGGGCGTCACAGACGGGGAGTGGTATCGCTTCCTCGCCGCCCGCCCCTATCTGAACGAGGTCAACTTCTGGCGGCCAAGCGGCACCGCGACCTTCCGAGCCTTGGTGGTAGGCGAGCCTTTCCTGTTCAAGACGCACTATCCACACAACCGCATCGTGGGTGGTGGGTTCTATGCCGACTTCGTGCACCTCCTGGCGTCGGAGGCGTGGGGACTCTTCGGTGAGGGAAACGGGGCCGAATCGTTCGATGACATGCGACGCAGGATCGCGCGGTATCGCAGAGAGCCGGTCGGTGCCGAGGATCTTGTCGTCGGGTGCGTCATGCTCCGAGACGTGCAGTTCTTTCCGCCGGACGAGGTGCTGCCGGCACCCCAGGACTTCAAGCCGAACGTTGTTCAAGGCAAGGGGTACGACCTGGACGCGCTCCCCATCTCGCATTCGGTAGGACAGGCCTCGTACCGGCTGGTCCACCCGGGTGTGTGGCAAGCGGACCCGACACAGATATCCGGGCCGATGTTCGGTGATCCCAACCTCGTCGCCCGCCGGCTGGGTCAGCGATCATTCCAGGCGGTTGTGCTCGAGGCGTACGGACGACGGTGTGCCATCACGGGTACGAGGATCCGCCCGGTACTCCAAGCCGCGCATATCCGTCCAGTGGCCAGCGGCGGTGAGCATCGACTCGATAACGGCCTACTGCTCAGATCCGACGTACACACACTCTTCGACAGCGGGTATCTGGGGCTCGATCTGCGGCATCGGCTACGCGTCAGCCCTCAGCTGCGTACCCAGTTCGGTAACGGCGAGACGTTCTATGCCCTTGCCGGCGAGACAGTCACACTGCCTGAGCGCCGTGCCGACCGCCCCAACCGTGAGTTCCTCGAATGGCACAACGACACGGTCTTCAGAGCGTCGACAGGCTCCTGATTGCCCGTGAGCTCAGCTTGTGGCGGGACTGCTGCGGTTGACGTGCCACGGCATGATTCGGGGTACGGTCGCGAAGCCCACACGTGGGAGGCGATGGCGTGGCTGCGGAACCGTCCGACTCCGGCTGGGGCCCGTACCTGCCGGCATCGATTCTGAGTGGTCTCGTGGTGGCGATCGCCCTGGTGGCGGCCGTCCTGACGTACGTCCAGGAGCAGGAGCTGCTCTGGGAGTTCCTGGAGAGTGGCCGAAACCGGACGGCCACCGGCCTGGCGCAGTACGCCGAGACGGATGCCGAGAAGCTCGATATCGCCCGGCACTGGGCGCCAAAGTTCGCGTGGTCCGCGTTCTTCGTACTCATGATGATCGCGATCTTTCTGGTGCCGTCTGCGCAGTTCCTCCCCAGAAGGTGGGGTTGGGCGCAGGCGTTCGGGATGATCGGCGCGGTGGTCGCGATCCTCGGTGCGGCTCTCGTTTTCATCCAGGGCAAGCCAGCCCTGTACGGGTTCCTCGCCGTGATGCAGGCCGTACTCGCGTTCGGTGTGATCGCGCTCCTGCTGCTACCTCGTCGCGCCCCTTAACTCCGCCGCGAGCGCGCGCCGGGTCGCGCGGCCCGGCCCGCGTGATACCGCGGTACGACAGCGGGATGGCGCTGCAGGTTGACGACGCCGGGGGCGTTTCACGTGCACCGTCGGCGGCATGGATGACGTAGTGAAGACCCCGTGGTGGCGGCTGCCGTTCGCCGCCGAGACCTGGCGGCGTACCGGCTATGCGCTGGTCGCCCTTCGGGTCGGGCTGCTCGCCCTTCCGATGGCGCTGGTCGGAGCGGTGCGACCCGCCGTCCGGCTGCAACGCCGGCCTCGCCCACCGGCTGCTCGGCCTGTCGCCGGACGGCGGTCACTGCTGGCGCTCAATCTGTTCACCTGCGTGGCCACGCTGTACGCCTGGTCGCTCGTACCGATGAATCTTGGTTTTCCACTGCGGGTTGACGGGTCGCTGGAGGGCTCGTGGGGCGGCCCGACGTTGGCCGGTGCGTGGGCTCACCGCACTCCAGGACGGGGCTGCTGCGACGGCTGCTCTGACCGCGGGAGCTCGCCGACGCCGGGTGGGTTACCGGCCAGAGTGAACAGCCTCGAGGAGCCGCCGGATTCGTACCATCAGGGCGGCCGACGGTGTGACCTTGCCGGTGGCGTACGTCGACAGGCGCGAGGGTGAGGTGCCGATCCGGGACGCGAACTCCGCGCGGCTCAGCCCCGACTCTGTGATGGCGTGCCGAAACTCAGCCGCGACCTCAGCGCGCTCGTCGTTCTCAGTGCGGGTACGGATGCGCTGGAGCACTGCGGCCATGGCGTCCGCGACGCCGTACGGCCGGGAGTAACCCAACACCTCCTCGAGGCGCCGGGCGGCGTGCCCCCACGGTTCGCGCTTGAGCTCGGCGACGATGCGTTGCCAGTGGCCGAGATCACCGCGTTCCAGTGCGGCCTGGATCGCCTCAGCCGGCCAGATGGCGACCGGATCCTGGGGAGAGATCGTCAGGTTGCGAAACGCCAGCGACATCCGCTACACCTCCGTGTCGAGCATTCCGGACGCGAGGTCGAGACACACCGCGCGAACGGCCGCCCAGTCGGTCCAGCGCGGCGCCAGGTTGCGATAGAGGTCAAGCTGGCGGGTGGTCGACACGTCGCTGGGCCGCGGATCCGCGAGTTGCCGGGCGATCTGGGATGCGACGCCCCGACCCTCCGAGTGCTGATCGGCGTAGTAGTCGTCGATCTCGGCTAGGACTCGTGCCGCGGCACCGACGCCGTACCGGTCGGCCAACGCCACGACGTCGAGATAGTCCCTGGTCTGGTTCCTCCGTACCACCAGGAAAGCCTTGATCCGCAAGGTCTCCTCGGCTGTGGGCACCCGCAGCGTGCGCCCGGAAGGGAGTGCGACATCGGTGGTTTCCAGGGGGCGTAGCCGGATCATCTGCCGCACGCCCGCTTCGATATCACCCAACCGCCCCAGAATGATCTTGCCGGGCCGAACTCGGTTGGTGACCCACGCACCTTCCGACTCCAGCGCCTCCAGGACCATGTCGAAGCGGTCGCGCAGATCAGCCAGGACATGATCATGATCGTACGAGTCCCGGTGGCCGGCGTAGAGCGCGGCGGCTGAGCCGCCAACCAGGACGGCGTCAGGGACAAGCTCCTGAAGTCGCGACGCGGACTCCAGGACAGCCAGCAGCTCTGGACCTGCCTGGCTCAGGGAGTGCTGCTCGTGCGGATCCACCGAAGTCACATGCGTCATCGTATCAATCCTGATAACGAACGTGACCCCTCTCGATGCTGCGTCAGGGGCGCGCTCAGTGGCCGTACGTGGGGGTGATCACGCCGCGGGCGAGGGTGTGGAAGGTGAGGTTGAAGCCGACAACGGCACACGATGCGTCGGCGTCGGGGCCGAGCTTCTCGGAGTCGACCGCGTGTACGGCGTAGATGTAGCGGTGCGGCGGGTCGCCCTTGGGCGGGAACGCGCCGGCGAAGTCCTTGCTGCCGGCGTCGTTGCGTACGTGTACCGCGCCCGGGGGAAGCCCTTCGCCGCTGCCCGCGCCGCGCGGAAACTCGGTGACCGACGCCGGAATGTCGAACAGCACCCAGTGCCAGAAGCCGCTGCCGGTGGGGGCGTCCGGGTCGAAGCACGTCACCGCGAAGCTCCCGGTCTCCAGCGGGAAGCCGGACCAGCTCAGCTGTGGCGAGATGTTGCCGCCGGAGAAGCCGCCCTGGTTGTAGACGTGGTCGTCGGAGAGCTGTTGACCGTCGGCGATGTCGTCGCTTTGCAACGTGAAGCCGGGGACCTCCGGCAGCAGGTCGTACGGGGACGGCGGCCGGGAGCGCAGAGTCATCGGATCCTCCAGGTACGAAAGCCCCTCCGGGAACGAGAGCTTCTCCGGGTACGAGAGCTCAGATCGCACCGTAACGCCAGGCGGCGCACGGCGCACGCCGACCGGCCCGAGGCGTGCACCGATTCCGCGCGTTTCCCGACACGTCAGGATTCTTGGGCCACGCCAGACCCACAAGAGATCAGATTCTGCGGGTTTCCTGAGGCTTTGGGGGCACAACGGGTCGCGGGTGCTGTCGTACACTTCTGGTGCCGATCGTTACTGGATCGACATACCTCCGCCTGGGACACCGGGCGGCACAAAAGCCTTACCCCCCGCCCCCATGGCGCCGGGGGGCCGACTGGACTCCCCGTACC
>JBOGDG010000048.1:0-11838 GCA_050701655.1 Micromonosporaceae bacterium | reverse complement strand
AGGTAGTCCAGCGCGTCCGGGCGCACGATCGAGCTGGTCATGAGATCACCTCCGGCCCATAGGTCGGCCGGGCCGACGCAGCCCCCGGCAGCGGGGTCCGGGAGACCCGGTCGAGCAGACAGATCCCGGGGTTGGCGTCGGCCATCAGCACCCGGCGGCCCCGGCCGGAGCTGTCGACCAGGATGAACGCCGTCTCGGGCATCCCGAGCAGCTCCTGCGGCTCGACGATGAACTCGTACACCCGGCTGGAGGAGTTCGAGGTGCTGATGTTGTCGGCGGTCGACCAGCTGCGGTTGCCGGTCCAGGCGTGGCCGCGGGAGTCGTTGAGGCTCTGGCCGCGACCGGGCATCCCGGAGCGGCGCTGCTTGCTGCCGGTGCCCTGGCTGGTGTTGGCGCCGAAACTGTCCCCGCCGCCGTCGGTGAACGACTTGCCGACCTGCCACGTCGCCTGGTTGAGCACGAACCGGTGGCCCCGGCCGATGAGCTCGGCGGCCAGGTTGGCGTCGCGGTGGTTGTACATCTTCATCAGGCAGACCGCGCCGCCGGTGCCGACGGTCCGCTCCAGGTCGCCCTGCGGCTGGTCCAGCAGCAGGATCAGCCGTACCCCCGCCAGCCGTGCCTGCTCGGAGAGCAGCTGCAGCGGCCCGGCGCCGAGGGGGTCGCCGCCGGCCACGATGACGTACCCGCCGAGGGTCCGGGTGTCCATCGCCTGCCGGGCCAGCTGCACCAGCAGCCGGTCGAGCAGCTCCTTACGGTCGTCGCGGCCGCCCTCGTTGGCGATCAGCGACATCGCATCGTCAGTCCACAGTGGACGTGGCTGGCCGGTGCCGGGCGCGACGTCGTTCAGCACGTCGAGCTGGCTGCCGAGGAATCTGAGCTGCCGGCTGGTCCACTCGTTCTGGTCGATGTCGCCGATGTGCGCGTCCACCAACCGGGTCACCTCGTCGGCGGAGAGCCGGTCGTCCCCGGTGCCCCGGCGCAGCACCTGCACCCCGGCGGCGAGCCGGCCGAAGGTCGCCGCGCCGTCCAGGCTGTCGATCACCCGCCGGAGCACGTCGGTGACCAGCGCGCGCTCCTGCCGGTCGGTCGCGTCGGCCCGGCCGATCACAGACCAGGCCAGGCACTCAGCGAGGTCGCGGCTGGCCACGCCGCCGAGCAGGTCCAGGTCAGAGCCAAGATCAAGACCTATTTGGCGGGTACGCCAGCCGCCGGCGCGCGCCACCTGCAGCAGCCCGCCGCCCACGTCCTGCCCGGTGAAGTCGAGCACCGTGATGCGTTCCCCACGCGGCAGCACCGAGGTGCCGAGCGTGACCAGCAGGCTCGCCCAGCCGTGCCGGTACGGGTCGCCGCCGAACACGTCGACCCGCGTGGGCTCCGACACTGGGGCCACCGGGTACCACTGCGGGCCGCTGGCGAGCCGTTGCGCGGCGCGTGCCGCCTCGGCGGCCTGCATCGCGTGCAGCCGCGCCGCCTGTTCCCACTGCGCCAGCGCCTGTTGGTGCCGTTGCTGCTCGGCCGCGCGGAACGCCTGGTACGGCTGCTCGAAGCGCTGGATGTTGCGGGAGGCGTACCGTACGGCGGCGATCGCCCGGATCAGGCTGATCGCGAGCAGCGCCAGCGCGACGAGCACGACGATGCCGTACATCTCGCCGGCGACGTCCTCGATCACGAGGCCGTACGTGGCGAAGCCGAAGAACACGAGCACCGCGAACGCGATCCGGCGTACCAGCCGCGACACCGCCTTCGACCGGGCGGCGCGCAGCGCGCTGGTGTCCGGCGGCGGGGGCTCGGCCCACACCGGCTGCGGGGCTGGCGGCGCCGCCTCGGGGATCTGCGCCTCCGGTACCGCGACCGTCTGCCAGCCCCACCGGGCGGGGGGCGCGAGCAGCCGGGGCGCCAGCAGCTCCGGCCAGTCGCCGCCGCGGGTCGTGACCGGCGGCGCCGTGGCTCGCCGTACCACCGCGCCCGGTGCGGCCGAAGCCATGCCCGGAGCGGAGGGAGTCATCCCCGGCGCGGCCATCGGGCGGGGGCCGGCGTCCCACCGTTGCCAGGTGTTCCTGCCAGGTTCGTTGGGGTGCATGTCACTCACCAGTCGCTGATGGAGGTCGCGCCGAGGCCGACCACCACGACGAGCACCGCGAGCCAGATCAGGAACCCGATCAGCTTGAAGACGCTGCCGATCACGCTGGAGCCGGTCTTCGCCGGCCGGGCGGTACGCCACTGGGTCGACCCCATGGCAGTGCGGCGCATCGCGTCCATCGACGCCTGCTGCGAGGCCCGCATCGCGTCCATGGATGCCTGCTGGGAGGCACGCGCCGACGCCTGCTGCGCGGCCCGTTGCGCCTGTTG
This sequence comes from Micromonosporaceae bacterium, assembly GCA_050701655.1. Lineage (GTDB taxonomy): Bacteria > Actinomycetota > Actinomycetes > Mycobacteriales > Micromonosporaceae > WHSM01. The sequence continues at coordinate 9,489 of JBOGDG010000048.1, read as the reverse complement.
GGACGCCTGGAACGACGGGTTGGTCACGGTGATCTCCTGTCACGGACGGGACCCGTACCGGTCCCGGACGAGCTGGACAGGAGAAGTCTCAGACGCTGGACAGGCGGGTTGACGCGGCCGGACAGAACTGGACAGGACTGGACGGACTCTGACGGATCAGCGACACCAGCCGGCTCAGCAGGTCGGGCTCAGCGGACGGTGTCCGACACCGGAGCCACGGTGGCGAGCCGGGCGCGTACCGCTTCGGCGTCGGGGAGGCCGAGATCGGCGTACACCGTCAGGGCCTCGGTCCAGTCGGCGGCGGCGCCGGTACGGTCCCCGGCGTCGTACCGCAGCTGGGCGGTGCCGGACAGCGCGCGGGCCTTCTCGTACCGGTCTTCGGAGCGCTCCGCCAGCCGCAGCGCGTCCCGGTAGTGTGCCGCCGCCTCATCGGTACGGCCGAGGGCGCGCCGTACCTCGCCCAGGTCGATCAGGGCGCCGGTCTCCACATCGGCCTCCCCCAGCGCGCGGCCGATCTCGATCGCCTGCTCCAGCAGGCCGGTCGCCTCGGCGTACCGGCCAAGGATCGCCACGACCACCCCGAGACCGTGCAGCGAATCGCCCTCCCCGACCCGGTAGCCGATCTCCCGGAAGATCTGCAGCGCCTGCCGGTGGTGCGACTCGGCTTCCGGATACCGGCCCATCCGGCGGTACGCGGTGCCGAGGTTGTCCAGCGCGACGCCCTGCCCCAGCCGGTCGTCCAGCTCGCGTTGCAGCGCGAGCACCCAGGTGTGGTGGTCGATCGCCTCGTCGTACCGGCCGAGGAAGGTGCAGACCACCCCGAGGTTGGTACGTGCTCCCGCCTGTCCCGCGCGGTCGCCCGCCGCCTCGAGCACCTCGAGTGACCGGCGGTGGTACGCCTCGGCCTCGGCGTACCGGCCCAGCCGGCGGGAGGCGATGCCGAGCGCGTACAGGGCAGCGCCCTCGCCGTTCGGGTCCGCGACGTCCTGGTACCGGGCGACCGCCCCCGCCAGGTGTTCGCTGGCCTGCTGGTAGCGACCCATCCGCCAGGCCAGGATCCCGAGCCCGTGCAGCGCGCGGGCCTCCCCGGCGCCGTCACCGATGTCGCGGTGTACGGCGAGGGCGTCCTGATGCAGCGCGATCGCGTCCTGGTAGCGGCCGAGCCGGCGGTTGACCACGGCGAGGTGGTTCAGTGCCGCGCCTTCCGCCAACCGGTCGCCAGAAGCCACCGCGGCGGTACGGGCCAGCTCGTGCAGCGCCAGCGCGTGGTCGTACCGGGCGTTCCCGTCGAGGTAGCCGGCGATGGTGGCGGCGACCCGGCAGGTGTGGTCCGGGCGGCGGTGCGCGGCGGACTGGGCGGAGGCGATCAGGTTGCGCCACTCCGCGTGCAGCCAGCCGCGGGCCGCCGCCGAGTCGGCGAACTTGGGGATCGGGGTGGTCGCGGGGCCGACCCGTGGCCGGTGGTGCCGGTTATGGCTGTACACGGCGTCCATGGCGGCGGCGGCGGTGTGCAGGTAGTGGTCGTACAGCCGGTCCAGGGCGGCTTGCCGCTCGGGCTCGGGTAGCGCGGCGCCCTGTTCGGCGGCGTACGCCCGGAGCAGGTCGTGCATCGCGTACCGGCCGGGGTTCGGTTCGCTGACCAGGTGGGCGCGGGTCAGCTCGGCCAGCAGCCGGTCGGCGGTACGCGGATCGTGGCCGGTCAGCGCCGCCACGGCGTACCGGTCGGTGTCCCGGCCGGGGTGCAGCCCGAGCAGGTGGAAGGCGCGTACCGCCGCGTCTCCGAGGTGCCAGCAGGACCACGAGAAGACGGTGCGTACCGCGGTGTAGTCGTCGTCGCCGGTGGTGAGCAGATCCAGCGAGTACGGCTCCTCGCTCAGCTCCTCGACCAGCTCCGCGAGGCTGGTGTTGGGCCGCGACACGGCCAGCTCGGCGGCGATCCGGAGCGCCAGCGGCAGCCGGGCGCAGCGTTCCGCGAGCGCCACCGCCCGCTCCGGCTCGGCGTCCACCCGGGCCCCGACGAGGGTACGCAGCAGCGCCACCGCCTCCGTGGTGGAGAGCAGGTCCAGGTTGACCCGTACCGCCCCGTACCGGGCGACCAGTGCCGGCAGGCTGGCGCGGCTGGTGACCAGCACGAAGCACGAGGGGCTGCCCGGCAGCAGGTCCCTGACCTGGTCAATCGAGTACGCGTTGTCCAGCAGGATCAGCATCTTCCGGTCGGCCAGCAGGGTGCGGTACCGGGCGGCCCGCTGCGGCAGCTCCTGCGGCATCGCGGTGCCGTCGACGCCGAGCTCCCGTAGCAGCGCCTCCAGCGCCTGATCCGCCGGTACCGGGTGCTGCGGGTCGTACCCCCGGAGGTTTATGTAGAGCTGGCCGTCGGGGAACCGGTGGGCCACCCGGTGCGCCCAGTGCACGGCGAGGGCGGTTTTCCCGACCCCGGCGGTGCCGGAGACGGTCGAGATCACCACCGTCGGCGCCGGTTCCGAGAGCAGCCGATCCAGCTCGGCGAGCTGCCCCGCCCGCCCGGTGAACCCCGGTACGTCGGCCGGCAACTGCCGCGGCGCCAGCGGCGCGGTGCGTGGTGCGGGCTGCGGGACGTCCGGTGGGCCGCTGGCCGGGGCCTGCGGCTGGCTTTCGGTGGGGCCGTCAGCGGCGCGGCTCGCCGCCAGCCACAGCTGGTGGAACTCCTCGGTGTCGCCGCCGAGGGTCTCCACGATCAGCTCCAACAACCCCCATCTGGGGGTACGCGGCTCCGAGAACGCCGCCGACACGGTGGTGTGGCTGCACCCGATCTCCTTGGACATCTCGCGCAGGCTGGGCCAGCCGGCGACGTGGTGCAACGCGTGCAACCGGTCGAAAAGCACACGAACGGGACCGTCCGGCAACGTCGGTTTCGGTAATGCCGCCACCGCACCCCTCCCCCCAAACCCGATCTTAGGTTGGCAGCACCGTACGGCCCTGTAAACGGAATTCAGGAAAGGGCCCGAGGGTATGTCCCGCGACCGGCGACGAACGGGGCGGCCTACTAGCGTGGCGTGGACACGTTCAGCTGTCTCGCCGCCGTGGAGCATCCCGTCGAAGACCATGTGGTGCTTTGCGCCCCTAGCACCCCAGCGACGGTGGCGGCTCCGACAATCTCCCCGGACCGAATCAGGTCATGGAGCCTGTCGAGAGGAATCCACTCGATGCGCTCCGCCTCATTGACATCCGGCGGATCGCCAACATGTTCCGCTCCTTCGGCGACGTAGATCAGGTTCTCCGCATCCGCCGTACCGACCATCGGCTGAATGGACATGAGGAACTTCAGCGGCCCGGGTCGCCAGCCAGTCTCCTCCTCGACCTCCCTTGCCGCGCACACAGCAGGGTCTTCCCCATCATCGAGATAGCCGCCCGGCAGCTCCCACACCCAGCGGTCGAAGATCCAGCGGTGACGCCACATCATCAACACGGCGTCGTCGCGGACCACCACCACCATCGCCGCCTTCGGCAAGCGAAGCACCCACTGCTCGAAGACACCACCATCAGGCAGTTGGACGTCAGCGATGCTCACGTGGGCCCGGCGGGTGTCGTCAACGAGGCGCTCACTTCGTATCGTCCAGACAGTCCGGCTCACGTTCTGAGCCTACCGATGATCGTGTACGGCGAGCCGCCCGTGCGGCTACCGGGTACCGAGGGTTGTCCCGCGACCGGTGGCCAGCTTCGTACGAATCCGTCAACCGGCCCGGTACGGGACGCACCATCGGGGACGGGCTTCCCCCACGGCCCGGAAGGAGCATCACATGCAGCGGCGCGGTGAGGCGCCCGGCTCGGGCCTCGCGGGCAGTCCGGCCGGCTCGGGGCTCGCGGCCTCGGGGCGCGCGGGCGAACCGGCGGGCGCCGGGCTGGTGGGTGAGGCGATCGCGGCGCACGCGGCGGGCGTACCGGGGATCGGATCGCCGTCCGCCGAGCTGTGCCGGGCGGTACGGCCGGACGGGACCGCGGTGGCCTGGCAGGAGTTCACCGCCGGCGGCGCGATGTTCCACACCGGCTCCCGAGTGTGTCATGTGATGGTCGACGTCTACCGGAAGTACCGCCAGCTCGGAGGTGGCGACACCGCCACGGCGGTCACCCGCGTGGGGGCGCCGCTGGGCGACACCCGCCCCGCTCTGATCGGCCCGGATCCGGCGCCACCTCCGCCGGGGCTGCTGTGCGGCAGCCGGGAGGCGTACCACAGCGAATTTGATCATGGTTCGATCTACTGGAGCGAGAAGACCGGAGCCCGGCTGGTACGGGGTGAGATCCGTGCCGAGTGGCGGCGGCTGGGCGGCGCGTACGGGCCGCTCGGGCTGCCGGTGGAGGACGAGCGGGCGGACGGGCCGGTGCGGTACAGCGACTTCGAGCGGGGCACCATCTGGCTGGCGCCGGACGGGTCGGTGAACGCGATCGGCGGGCTGCGGGTCGAGTTCACCGGGTTCCGCCGGATGGCAGACCCAAGCGTGGAGCCGGTGTACTTCGCGGTGCACGCCCGGCCGCTGGAACGTACCCGGGAGCGGGACATCGAACAGGCGGTGTGGGCCACCCCGCTGCCACTGTCCGGTACGGCGTACCAGGGCACCGACAAGCCGGCTCGGGTCACCGTGTTCCGGGGTCGGCCGGCGCCGTTCGAGGTGACCATCCTGGGGTGGCGGCACGGCGACGGAGACCCGTACGCCTTCCGGCACGAGATCGCCGTCGGGGTCGCCGCCGCCGGAGCCGGGGCCGCGGTGGCCCGGGGGGACGGCGCGATGTTCCTCAACGCGGACGCGGCGGCGACCATCTCCAGCGCGGTCAGTCGAGCGCTGGCCTCCGGGGACGACTTCGTCGGTGGGGCGAGCTGGCGGGTCGGCACCCGCCGGGAGCTGCTCGAGCTGCTCGCCACCGACCCGGCGCGGCGCGGCGAGCTGGAGCTGCGGTCGCCCGATGGCGCGGTCTGCTACCGGCCCGGTTTCGAGATCGTGCCGGTGGCGGTCGGCAAGGGGCTGCCGTAGCGCCGGTGCCGCGCGTAACTTGCGGGGCCCTGGTCAGCGACTGGGAGTATCTGCCGGCTGTGGCGACTCCAGCGTGAGCAGCTCGGCTTCCCTGTCGGCATCGCCGGTTTCGTCCACCCGCGGCGGCGCCGGATAGAGCACGGCGACCAGCCCGACCCCGACCAGCGCCCCGACCAGCTGCGCGGCGACGAACGGGGCGACGGAGGCGGGCGCGATGCCGGCGAAGGTGTCGGTGAAGGCGCGGCCGACAGTCACCGCCGGGTTGGCGAAGCTGGTGGAGCTGGTGAACCAGTACGCCGCGCCGATGTACGCGCCGACGGCGGGCCCGACGGCGGCCAGCCGCCCGGTGCGTACCAGGCTGAAGATCAGCAGCACCAGCCCGGCGGTGGCGACCACCTCGGCGAGCCACAGGTGGCCGCCGGTGCGGGCCGTGCTGGACCAGCTCACCGCGGGGTGGGCGTACATCAGGTTGGCCAGCACGGCACCGGCGATGCCACCGGTGGTCTGCGCGGCGACGTACGCGGCGAGCGCGCCGGTGGACAGCCCGGTGCCGGCGCGGCGCCCCAGCCACCAGTCCGCGACCGAGACCGCCGGGTTGAAGTGGGCGCCGGAGACCGGGCCGAACATCAAGATCAGCACGCCGAGGCCGAAGGCGGTGGCGATCGCGTTCTCCAGCAGCTGCAGCCCGACGTCGTCGGGCGAGAGCGCGGCGGCGGCGATGCCGGAGCCGACCACGACGGCGACCAGCAGGCCGGTGCCGGCGAACTCGGCGACCAGGCGTCGCCACAGCGGTGCGGTCGGCATAGGTCAGCTTTCCGGGAGCCGGAGCGTGAGTTTGGTCCACGCGCCGAGATGTACGTGGTCACCGCTCTTCAGCGGTATCGGGGTGTTCTCCTTGATCGCATCGGGGCTGTCGTTGACGTACGTGCCGTTCGCCGACCCCAGATCGACCACCGCCCAACCGCCGTCCGGCTGGGCGACCAGCATCGCATGCACGTGGGACACCCCCGGATCCTCGGGCGGCCCCACCAGGTCGATGTCGGGAGCGATACCGCGAGAACGGCTGCGGCGCCCGATCACCACCTGCTCACCCCGCAGCCCGAACCGCCGCTCCGGACAGTACGCGGGGAACCGCAACGTGTCGGCGTCGGGCCCGCTCGCGGCGCGTACCTTCTCGAAGTACGCCGGATCGGCGACCACCACCACGGCAGCCTCCTTGGCCGGCGCCGCCACGGGCGGCCGCGCCGCCCCGCCCGCCGCGGCCGCGCCGGTTTCCAGGGCCGTGTCGGTTTCCAGGTCCGTGTCGGTGTCCAGCGCCGTGCCGGTGTCCGGCACCGCGACGGTGTCCGGGGCGCCTTCCGGGGCCGTACCCCCGGGCTCCGGGGTGGCGGAGCCGCCGAGCGAGGCGGCGAGGAAGTCGTACCCGTCCTGCTCGCAGAACCGGCCTGTCTTCGGAGTGCCGCACTGCGGGCAGAGCACCGTCTCTTCCGGCCCGGGCGGCGCGCCGGTCGTGGCCGACTCCGCCCCACCGGCCGACCCCGCCCCATCGGCCGACCCCGCTACGCCGGCTGACTCCGGCGCGCCGGCGAGCTTGATGCCGCAGGTGTCGCAGTAGTCCTCGGTCGCCGAGTCGTGTCCCTCGGGGCAGATCGGCATCACTCGCCTCCCGCGTGCTCACCCTGACCCCGCTCGGCACCGTGTTGGCCGCGCCACGGATCGGTGGGATCGATGTCGCTCTTCTTGACCCGTACGGTCTTCACCGAGCGTACGTTCGCGATCTCGGAGTCGACCTGCTCGGCCTCGCGCTTGAGCCGGATCGTGCCGGTGCCCGCGTCGACCACGTCGACCACCCGCGCCAACAGCTTCGCGGTGTCCTCGTGGCCGGACTCGTCGGCGAGCTGCACCGCCCGCCCCAGCTTCGCGGTCGCGGTATCGTCGTCCCCCGCGTCGCGGGCGGCGAGCCCCTCCTGGATCGCCGAGGCCAGCTCGGCCTGGCCGGTGTAGTGCGCCACCTGCGGCGTGATCCGGGTGGAGAGCGCGCTGTCCTCGGTCCACACCGCGCGTACCAGCTGCTGCCCGGCGACCTGGTCTCCCACCACGATGCTCACCCGGGCAGCCAGCATCTCCGAGCCCACCGAGCCCGCCGGCACCTCGACGCAGAGGTGGTAGTCGCGGCTCTCGTCCCCCCAGGCTCCGGTCGGATAGTCAGCGGTACGCCCCTGAGTCGCCGCCGCGCTCAGCTCCACCACCTGCGGGAACACCTGTTTGAAGAAGCGGATCTGGGAATCCTTCGGCGTCCACAGCCGCAGCGACACGTTCGCCACCCGCTTGCCCATCGCCGCCGCGGTCATCGACGCGAAGTCAGCGGCCAGCTCGGAGGGGTCCTTCAGCCCGTCGGCGGTGCCGAGCAGCGCGTCGGCAACGGTACGCAGCTCGCTGGCGACCCAGTTGCTGCCGACCCCGCGAGCGTCGCAGACGAACTGTCCCCGGCACCGGCCCAGCGCCTGCTCGAGCTGCGTCGCGGTCTCGTGTTCGTTCTTGCCGTCGGTGAGCAGGATCGCGTGCTTGATCTCCGCCGTCACGGTGTCGAACACCTGGCTGGCGATCCACAGCCAGGAGCCGATCGCGGTGCCGCCGCCGGCGTGCAGCCGGCGTACCGCCTGCTTCGCGGCGCGCCGGGTGGCGGGCCGGGCCTCGACCGTCTCGGTGGCCATGGGGTACGCCATCGCGCCGTACCCGGAGCCGGCCACCACCGCGAAGGCGACGCCTTCCCGCAGGCCGTCGATCGCCGCCTCGGTGGCGCGTTTCGCCTCCACCAGCCGGGTGCCGGTCATCGAGCCGGAGCAGTCCACGACGATCACCTGCGCGGCGGTCGGTTCGCCACCCGAGCCACCGGCGCCGGCGCGATCCGCGCGACCATCCGCCGGCAGCTCAGCTGTCCCGGAACCGGAAGTCACCGTGATCACCGCGTCCATCACGGTGCCGCCCTCGGGCAGGTATTCGTTCTGGTCCACCTGGAGCTGGAACGCGGACTGCTGGGTCATCTCGACGAACCTTCCTCGTCGCTGGCGGGGGCGGTGCCGGTCTCCTCGGCGGTGTCCGGGGGCTGCGCGGCCGACTCCTCCGACGGCGGGTACGGCAGCACCGCGACCGCGATGTTGTCGACGCCGCCGGCACCGACGGCGTGGCGTACCAGGGCGGCCGCCCGGTCGGCGGGCGATCCGTCCGGCGCCAGGGTGGCGAGCTCGCCCGGGGTCGTCAGGTAGCGGGACAGCCCGTCGCTGCACACCACCACCGTGCCTGAGCCCTCCGGAATGAACTCCTTGATACGCGGCTCGGTGCGCACCGCGTCGGCGCCGAGCCAGCGTTGCAGCGCGACCGCCTGCGGGTCGGCGTACCGCTCGTCGTCTTCGGGTACGCCCTCGGCGGCGAGCCGCCCCGCGAGCGTGTCGTCCACGGTCAGCGCGCGGACCCCGTCCGGCCCGTCCCAGTACGCCCGGCTGTCACCGATCCAGCCCACCGTGACCCGGTCGGCAGATACCACCGCGGAGACGTACGTGCAGCTCGGCGGGGCGGGGTGGGCGGGGTCGCCCACCTTGGCGGCCGCCTCAGCGGCGGCGTACCCGGCCTGCCGGCTCGCCTCCTCGGGTGGCTCGCCGTCGGCGATCGCCCGCAGCAGCACCTCGATGCCGGCCTCCGTCGCCGCCAGCGCCGCGATGTCCGGGTGGGTGGAGCTGGACACCCCGTCGCAGACCACGGTGGCGATGAGCTCGCCGACCCGGCCCACCGCGAACGCGTCCTGGTTGTGGGCCTTGCGCCGACCCCGGTCGGTTGCCCCGCCGACCGCACCGAGGTCGACGGTGACCCGGTCGCGGTTGGCGATCCGGCGCCGGCCGCAGTGGTCGCAGTAGTTGTCGGTGAAGCCGTCTTCGGCGCCGCAGCCGCCGCACGGCGTACCCACGGAGGTGGAGGAACGCCAGAACGGCGCGGAACCGCCCGGCTCGGCCGCACCCACCTCGGCGGCCACGGCGCTCTCACCGGAAGCGCCGCTCTCGCCGGAAGCGGTGGCCTCACCGGAAGCCGCCGCGGCGAAGGGCTCGCCGCAGCGTTCGCAGAACTGGGCGCCGGGCGGGTTGTCGTAGCGGCAGGCCGGGCAGGCGTGGTCGGGCACTAGAACCACGTCCTCGGGCGGACCTGGTTGGCCTGGTCGACGTACCGGATCCGCAGCGGCGGGTCATTGGCCAGGGTCGCCAGATCCCGGTACGTCTTCTCCAAGCCGAACCGCAGATCGCGCTCGGTCGCCGGGTAGCCCAGGATCCGGCCCCGGGCGCCGTTGGAGACGCCCCGGCGGAGCCGGATCAGCGCGGTGCCGAGCACCTCGGCGGCGAGCCGCCGGTTGCGTACCGCGTCCAGGTCCAGCCGCTCCACCCGGCCGGCGGCGTCGGCCAGCTCCGGCTCGCCCAGCCGCTCGGGCGGCGGCGCGAGC
>JBOGDG010000047.1:0-11886 GCA_050701655.1 Micromonosporaceae bacterium | reverse complement strand
GTGGTGACCCGCGACGTGCCGGCGTACGCCCTGGTGGTCGGCAACCCGGCACGCCGGATCGGCTGGGTGGGCCGCGCCGGAGTACGGCTGCTCGCCGACGGCCCACGCCGCTGGCGATGCCCGCTCACCGGCCAGCGCTACCAGGAACGCGACACCGGGGCTCTTGGAACCGCCGGTGCCGGCGGTGGCATCCGTACCGTCCTCGAGGAGGTCTGAATGTCGTTCGCGGTGTGTCTGTTCGGGGTGCCCGGGGCGGAACGCAACCTCGGGGTGGGCGCGCTGCGGGCGTCGGTGATCGCGGGGTTGCGCGCCCGCGAGCCCGACGCGGACATCACCGTCTTCGACGACGGCTGGGGCATCCGGTCCCGCGACGGCTTCCGGCTGGCGGGGGCACGTGACTCGCGCCGCTGGCACCGTACGGAGAGCTACCGCAACATGTGGTTCGCGGCGCGTACCGGGGCGTCGAATCCGGGGCTGCGGGTCATCGACCGCGCCGACGCCGTACTCGACATCAGCGGCGGCGACAGCTTCTGCGACCTGTACGGCTACGCGAGGTTCCGTACCGTCGCCTGGCCGAAGCGGATCGCGCTGCAGCGGGGGCGCCCGCTGGTGTTCCTGCCGCAGACGTACGGGCCGTTCCGCAACCGCCGTACCCGCGCCGAGGCGGTACGGCTGCTGCGCGGTGCCACCGCCGCGTGGGCCCGCGACGCCGACAGCTACGCCGCGATGGTCGAGCTGCTCGGTGCCGACCACGACCCGCAGCGGCACAAGCAGGGCGTCGACGTGGCGTTCGGGATGACCTCGGCGCCGCCGCCGGAGCCGGTACGGGAGCCGGTGGAGAAGTTCCTCGCCGCCGACGCCAGCCCGGTGGTCGGGCTCAACGTGTCTGGGCTGCTGGTCACCCGGGGTCGCGACTTCGGGCTACGCGCCGACCTGGCGCTTGCGGTACGCCGGATCACCGAGCTGCTGGTCGGCGACGGTGCCCGGGTGCTGATGATCCCGCACGTGTCGACCCCGGGTGGCGTCGACGACGACACCGAGACCAACGGGCAGCTGGCCCGGGAGTTCGCCACCCGCTACCCGGACCGGGTGGCGCTGGCGCCGGCCGGGCTCGACCCCCGGCAGGCGAAGTGGCTGATCGGGCGTACCGACTGGTTCTGCGGGATGCGGATGCACGCCACCATCGCGGCGCTGTCGCAGGCGGTGCCGACCGCGTCGATCGCGTACAGCCGGAAGACCCGCGGGGTGTTCGCCGCGCTCGGGCAGCAGCGCCGGGTGGCGGACGCCCGCAACCAGACCACCGACGAGGTGGTGGAGGTGCTGTGGGCGGGGTGGCGGCAGCGCGCCAGCACCGCCGCCGGGCTGGCCCGCCGGCTCCCCGAGGTGACCACCGCCGCCAGCGACCAGCTGGACCAGATCGTCGCGCTGACCCGGCTGCGCGCCGCGCTCGCCCGGGTGCCCTGATGGCGCGGGTACGTTCCATCCCGGAGGTCGCCGAGCGGCGGCTCTGCACCGGGTGCGGCGTCTGCGCGTACCTGGCCCCGAGCGAGTTCACCATGGTCGACGTACTGGACGAGGGTCGCCGCCCGCTCCCGCTGGCCGCCATCAACGGCCGTACCCCCGGTTCTGGCGCTGGCCCTGGTTCTGGCTCTGGCGCCGGCGAGGCGTTTGCCGCTTGTCCGGGCGTCGGTCTCAGCCACCCGCGTGAGGCCGGGCCGGGCGAGCTGCCGGAGCTGCGGGACGCCTGGGGGCCGGTGCTCGCCGTCTGGGAGGGGTACGCAGCGGACCCCGCCACCCGGTACGCCGGCTCCAGCGGCGGCGTCGCCACCGCGCTGGCGGCGTACTGCCTGCGTACCGAGGGATTCCACGGGGTGCTGCACGCGGTGGCGCGTACCGACGTGCCGTACCTGAACACCGTCCAGCTCTCCACCGACACCGACCAGCTGCTGGCCGCGACCGGCTCCCGGTACGCCCCGGCGAGCCCCGCCGAGGGGCTGGGCCAGATCGAGTCGGCGCCGGGGGAGTGTGTCTTCATCGGCAAACCCTGCGACGTGGCAGGGGCCTCGGCCGCCGCGGCGTTGCGGCCCGCGCTCGCGTCACGGCTGGGTTTGACGATCGCAATGTTCTGCGCCGGTACGCCTTCCACCCGCGGCACCCTGGAGATGCTGCGTGTGATGGGCGTCGACCCGGAGCAGGTCACCGACGTCCGGTACCGCGGCAACGGCTGGCCCGGCGACGCGACCGCGACCACCGCCGACGGCACCGAGCACCGGCTGACGTACCACCAGTCGTGGGGCGAGATCCTGCAGAAACACCGGCAGTGGCGCTGCCACCTGTGCGCCGACCACACCGGCGAGTTCGCCGACGTCGCGGTCGGCGACCCCTGGTACGAGCCCCCCACCGGCGACGACCCCGGCCGCTCACTGGTGCTGGCGCGCACCGTACGCGGCCTGCGCATAATCCAGGCCGCCATCGACGCCGGCGCGCTGACGCTGATGCCCGCCGACCCCGGGATCCTGCCGGCGTCGCAGCCCAACCTGCTGCTGGGCCGCGGCGACGTGTGGGGCCGGGTGGCGACGCTACGGCTGGCGGGGCTGCCCGCTCCCCGCTACCGCCGGCTGCCGATGTTCGGCATCTGGCTGCGCCGCCTCTCGCTGCGCCGCAAACTCCGCTCCGCCATCGGTACGCTCCGCCGCATCCGCCGCAAGCACCTACGCACCCGCGCCGCCCTCACCCCGTACCGGTCAAGGAAGCCGGTCTCAGATGGCGAATAGCGGGAGGTAGGGGTGCGCGTCCACCAGCCGCCGAAGTACCTCTGGCTGGTATGCGGCGAAGCCGACCGCCTCGCACAGCCGTCGGAGCGTGCCGTGGCTCGCGCCGTGTCGTCGCGCGGCGTCGCGGTACCTGTCCAGCCGCTCGGTGACCTCCGCTGGCGTCGGTGTGGGCGATCCGGCTCGGGTGGCGGCCTTTGCCCGTTCGTACGTCAGCTCGCACTGGCCCCTCGCGTCGATCACCACCTGCTCGGCGTCGGCGAGTGAGGTGGTGGCCGCAAGCTGCTGCGCCAAGCGGTTGGTGTCGAGGACGCGATCGTGCGGAATGACGTAGGCGGCGGTGCTCTCGTCGGTGACGGCCACCAGGCGGCCGTGATCCCGGACCTCGACCTGTCCGTGGACACCGACTGCGGCCGCCGCTAGCAGCGACGTGGCCTCGGAGGGGTGCACCCGTAGTACGTCTCGATGGGCAGTAACCGCGTTGCGGCCGATGCCCCAGGAATCTGTGCAGAGACGCTCGCAACGCCGTCGTACCAGCTCTGAAGGCAGTTCGCCGTCCAAGCCAGGGCCGGCGACGATCACCGATACCGGAGTCTTGAGCTTGGTGAGCGCGGCCAGCGCCAGTGAGTCACCCAGCGGACTCATCAGGCCGGCTTCGTCTCCTGTGGCGATCACATCGCCGCCGACATCGACCAGCGTGACCGTGTCGGGGTCAGTGACCTCAGCCAACTCAGAAACAGCGGCGCGCAGGCCGGCTGCCCCATGATGGGGATCGAGCAGTGCGATTACCGCGTCGGTGAGTCCTGCAAGTACGGGAAGCGTCGGGGCTGCCGACCAACGGAGTCGGGCGTCGGCCGGGACTCTCCAGCACCGGCCCGTCAGCGGTTGCAGTCCCAGGTAGTCGTCCACAGATCGCGGTCCTGGCTTCGGGTCGACGATGTAGCGATCCCACGAGTAGCTCAGGACGAAGGCCTGGCTGGCGGCTCTCCCGAGTGTGTGATGCAGCAACAGGGCGGCAAGAGCGTCGCCGCCACCACCCGCGGCTACGTAAAGGTGGTTTGCCACAAGGCCACTGTACGGTTAGCTACGACTAAGGTGGCGAGTGGCCTATGCCAGTGGCCATGGCGCAAGGAGGTCGGGTGCCCGAGATCCAGCGTGTCTTGCCGAAGTATCTGCAGATCGCTCAGCATCTCCGCGACGAGATCACGCGCGGGGACCGGCCAGCAGGTTCAGAGGTGCCGAGTGAGCGGCAGCTTGCCGAGGCGTGGAACGTGGCTCGACCGACGGTCACGAAGGCGCTGCAGGTACTCCGTCAGCAGGGTCTTCTCGAATCCCGTCAGGGCGCCGGGACTTACGTGCGCGACGTCAGGGTCCACCGTCGGGCGACGCACCGGTATCACCGGTATCGCGAGCGGGGTGCCCAGTACGGGCCAGGCGAATCGGTGAGGATCGTGGCCGCGGCGATCCTGGACGCTCCCGGGTACGTCGCTGAGGCGCTGCGACTCGATCTCCTGACGCAGGCGATGATGCGACGACGGGTTATCACCAAGGAGGGGGAGGGTCCGGTCGAGCTGGTGACATCGTGGTGGCCAGCGACTCTCGCCGAGGTGGCACCGCGACTGCTGGAGACCAGGTCGCTCGGCGGTATTGGCAGCGTCCGCTACGTCGAGTCCGTTACCGGACGCCAAGCGATGTACGCCCAGGACCGGGTGGCGGCACGCCTGGCGGACCCGTCTGAAGTCCACGCTCTGAATCTGCCGGAGCGCCTGTCTGCGGTGTTGGCGTACCGCCATACGGTCTACGACCAGGACGATCAGCCGCTCGAGTTCGCCGAGGCTGTCTACCCGCCCGACGTGTGGGCGATCGAGCAGGAGTACCCCGTCGAGCGGCAGTGACACCCACCTAGAACCCGGCCCTTGACGGGCAGGCTGGTATATGCCACTCTCCAAGGCGACTGGCATATACCAATTCTCGCTTCGAGCGACGTTAGCACTACTGGACGTCGCGGTCGCACTGTCACGTGAGGAGCAGCCGATGCCCGATTCGCGGACGCTCGCGACCGTTATCAACCGACGGCCGTTGCCATTTGGGGGTGACAAGGCGATGGCGCGAAGCATCGCCGAGATCCACCAGCGGAACCCGTGGACCGGTCGCTGCCGTGGCTGCGGAGACACCTACCCATGCCGGGAGCGGCGCGAGTCCGACGAGGTGCTGGCTCAGTGATCGCGATTGGGCGGGCGAGCGTCGTGGGTGCACTGCCGCAGCGGCCTGCGCTCAAGCTCGAGGCCCTCGCATCGCCACCACCGCCCAGGACGCCGCAGCGAGATCTGTGGATCGCGCGAGACGTCCTGTGGCGGCGCTCCTGCGAACGCCTTCTGGTGCCGGTGCTGCACGCCGACGGCCGGCGCGTGTATTCGAGCGGCACAGCGTGCGGCCTCGTGGACGTGCCGGCTGTGCCGATCGAGCAGGATCTGCTCCTGAAGGTGCTGGTGCGAGCCGCCTACGCATTGAAGCGGCCCGGCCTTGTCACGCCGGAGGAGAGGCACCGCTGGCATCTGGTGAACCCCTTGGACTCCCACGCGATGCTCGTGGCCGGCTTCGTCCGCGTGGACGTGGACGACCGAGGCGAGTGGCTTCCGGTGTGGCGCCATGAGCTGGAGGCATCGGGATGACCGAACCGCCGCGTCCGTCGCCCAGGCCTGCGGTGTGCGTTCACTGCGGGTATCCGGTCGTCGACACGGACGTGGGCTGTACGCACCTCGACCGACACGGCGTGCTGGCGGGATGGCTTTGTCCGCCGCCGCACATAACCCTCGCCAGCCGGGCTCCGCGTCGTCCACCGACGCCGATCCCACCACTCCACAGACGCGGTCAGATGGAACTCCCGCACGGCACCCGTCCATCACTCAAGGAGGATGACCATGTTCATCACGTCGAGCCTGCTACGCATCCTCGACCCAGCCGACCGGTTCGCCACGGCGCGTCCGCAGTACGAACTGCCGACCAGCTCCGCCCCGCCATCGTCGGCAAGGCCGTACGGGATGAGGTTCCTCAACCCGCTCGGTAGCACCTCTCGCGCGACACCGCCGGCGTACACATACGACGAGGCGCAGCAGCTCGCGCTAGGCGCCGACGGCCAGCCGTTGCACCTGACCGAGCGCTCCAGCGGACCACCACCGGCTCGTCGGACGGTGGGTCCGGTCCGATGGAGGAGTGGACGTACGACAAGTGACTGTCCTGATCCTCGCCGAGCAATCCGATGTGACGGTTGACCGGGTCGTTGCGGCTCTGAATCGTCGCGGTGTGCCGGTGTTCCGCTGTGACACGGGCTGGTTTCCCGCCAACCTGGCGGTGTCCGCGTACCTGGACGGCGACCGGTGGGCAGGCGTACTCCGTACGTCTCATTGGAAGGTGGATCTCGTTGGCCTGCGGTCGGTGTGGTACCGCAGGCCCACGGCCTTCGCCTTCCCGGACACCATGTCCGCACCGGAGCGCCGGCATGCCGCCATGGAAGCCAAGTACGGGCTCGGAGGGGTGCTCAACTCGCTACCCGTGCTCTGGGCGAACCATCCCGCGGCAGAGGCCGACGCGAGCTACAAACCACGCCAGCTGGTCACCGCCCAGGTGTGCGGCCTGGAGGCTCCACGAACTCTGATCACCAACCAGCCCGCTGCCGTCCGCAACTTCGCACGAGACATCGGGAAGGTCCTGATCAAGCCAGTCGGGTCGATGTACGTCTTCGAGGAAGATCAGGTGAAGGCCGCGCACACCCGGATCCTCACCCACGAGGATCTGTCCGACCTGGCGGGCGGGGAAGTCACCGCGCACCTGTTCCAGGAGTGGTTGGACAAGGCGTACGAGGTTCGCCTCACCGTGGTCGGCGAGCGCTTGTTCCCGGTGGCGATCCACGCTGGCAGCGACGCCGCGTGGGTGGACTGGCGTACCGACTACGACGCGCTCAGCTACGAAGTGGTCCAGGCACCGGAGCCGGTTGTGGCTGGCGTGCGACGCTACATGCAATCGTTCGGCCTGACCTTCGGCGCCTTCGACTTCGTTGTGGCGCCCGACGGGGCTTGGCGGTTCCTGGAGTGCAACAGCGGCGGCCAGTTCGGGTGGATTGAGCACCGGACCGGACTACCGATCAGCGACGGCATCGCCGACCTACTGCAGGAGGGACAACCCCAGTGACCGACTGGACCAAGCGCGCCCGCGGCCTCGCCGACACCTTGCGCGATGAGGGCGCGATCACCGGCCCGGCGTGGCACGCCGCATTCGCCGCCACACGGCGCCACGTGTTCGTGCCGCGCTTCTACCAGATGGATCAGTACAACTCGCCGCGCACTCTGATCGAGGGCGACGACGCCGAGCACCGAGACACCTGGCTGGAGGCCGTCTACGCCAACCAGGTGCTGATCACCGACTACCAGGTAGCCGGTCATCACGAAGACGGCGCCGAAATCCGCAGCCCCACCAGCTCGGCGTCCCAGCCGTCGATCGTCGCGGTGATGCTCGACCGGCTCGACGTCCACGACGGACAGAAGGTGCTCGAGATCGGCACCGGCACCGGCTACAACACCGCGCTGCTGTGCCACCGCCTCGGCGACACCAACGTCACCAGCATCGACATCGCCCCGCGCTACGTCGCCGAGGCCACACACCGGCTCGCCGACCTCGACCTGTACCCCCGGCTGGTCTCCGGCGACGGCGCCAGCGGTGTCCCGCAGGCCGCGCCGTACCACCGCATCCTCGCCACCTGCGCCATCGCAGGTGTACCCGCGGCATGGATCGAGCAGCTCGCCGACGGCGGACTGATCGTCGCACCGCTGAATTTCGCCGGAGCCCTCGCCAAGCTCGTCAAGACCGCAGCCGACGAGGTGTCGGGCCCACTCGATGCCTCGCAGGCCTGGTTCATGCCACTACGACCGGCGGGCACCACCGGTATGGACGGCATCGCCTTGGACCTGCCTGACCCGCCCACACCGGCGTACGCCCACGAACGCACCAGCGAGGTCGATCCAGAGGCGCTCCAGGACCCCGACTTCCAGCTCTGGCTGCGCCTGCAACTCCCCGAGGGGCGGCTCGTACCGCTGGTGTCAGAAGACATGGCGACGGTGACCGGGATGGTGCTTCACACCGCCGATCACCGGGCGGATTTCACCGCCGAGACCGGTCGCGTGGTTCAGGACGAGCGGCGGCTGTGGGACGCCGTCGAGCTCGCCTGGCGCGCCTGGCTGCGTCACGACCGCCCGCGCCGTGAGCGGATCGGTATCACCGCCCGGGCCGACGGCACCCAGCGCGCCTGGCTCGACTCCACCGACTCCGGCGTCAGCTGGCCACTGCCGACCTGACACCCGAAGGAAGCGCGTCGGCCCGCGGTCGGTGTGGCACCGCAGGCCCACGGCGCCCTGCTATGCGGCGGGCCGCTCCCGCAGGTACGGCTGCCGGCCGCTCGGAGTACGGGAAGTCAAGTGGTCCACCACGTATTCGGCGTCGCGCCCGGCACCGCCCACCAGCATCGAGCTGAACGAGTGCTGGAACGACAGCCCGCTGAAGTAGAGCCCCGGTGCCGAGGCGACCACGCCGCGCTCTTCGAGCGGCCAGCCGTCCGGGCCGGTCACCGGCAGCTTGATCCAGTCGAACTCCTGCCGGAAGCCGGTGCACCAGATCACGTTGGTCGGCTCGAGTACGCGCCCGTCGTCCAGTAGCGGCTTTCCGTCGCGTACCCCCGAGACCCTGGCGGTGACCCGCTCCACGCCGGCGGCGGCCAGATCGGCGCGCTTGACCCGCAGCAGTGGGCCGCCGTGCTCGCGTACCTCGGGTCGCATCTTCCGGCCCATCGGAGTGCTGGTCGTCAACACCCGGGTCCACGCGAACCAGAGCAACGGGAAGACGGCGCGAGCGATCGGGCTGTCGATCCGGAACGGGATCTGGCCGGTGTCCCGGCCGCACAGCACCGTCTGGTGCGACGCCGCCACCTCGTACGCGATGTCCGAGCCGGAGTGCGACCCGCCGACGACCAGCACCGCACCCGGTCGCAGCTGGGACGGGTTGCGGTACTCGCAGGAGTGCAGCTGCACGATCCCGGGGTCCAGCTCAACCGCGAACTCGGGCAGGTACGGCGTTCGCCCGAACGTGCCCGAGGCCACCACGACGTTGTCGGCTTCGATCGTGTGACCGCGGTAGGAGACGAGGTACCGATCGCCGTCCCGTGACAGCTCCTCCACCCGTACGCCGGTGCGCACCGGCAGCTCGAACCGTGCCGCGTACGCCGCGAGGTACTCGGCCATCTGCTGCTTGGTGGGGTACGACCACGGCGGCGCGGGAAACGGCATCCCAGGCAAACCGGAGTACCGGGCGGGGCTGTAGAGTCGCAGCGAGTCCCAGTGGCAGCGCCAGTTGTCGCCGATCCGCCCGCCGGCGTCGAGGATCACGAATCGCCGGCCCCGCTGCGCCAGGTGATATCCCGCCGACAGCCCCGCCTGTCCACCACCGATGATCACTGTCTCTACGTACTCCGTACCGCTTCTCATGGCTCCTCCTCCGGCGCTGAGCGATGCCTTCACTGTGTGCCGGCGGGGATCACCGCGGCTTCGGGAGAACTGCCCAACCGGGGCGCCCTCCGGGGATGGGTAATTGTGCGCATCCGCCGCGCCGTGCGGCGTCGGCCGAGAGCCGTGAAGCGCACGTACCAGAAGAGCATCAGAGCCGTGCTGACCAGGTAGAACGTGTGCAGCACCCATACCGGGCCGGCCGGTAGGTGGAACACGTAGACCGAGTGGATCACGTTGCCGAGGTTGCTGAGCAGGATGTTGCCGAGGCTGTAGGACGCCAGGTCTCTGGTACGGGCCGCCTTCAACAGCATCGGTAGCGTGCTGAACGCGAAGATCGTGGTGGAGACGGCGCCCGCCGCGACGGGAAAGCTGATGTCCACGGCCGCCTCCCTCCGAGGGGTTCTGTGATCCGGACGCTACGCAGCCACGGTGGAGCGTCGCGTCGGGAGAAAGCGCCATCTCGACGCGGGGTGGACGATGGGTAGAACTACGTAGCCGGTCCGGCCAGCCCGTGCTCGAAGGCGTACCCGGCCGCCGCGGTACGGGAGCCCACGCTGAGTTTGGTGAAGATGTTGCTCAGGTGCCGGGCGACCGTCTTCTCGCTCAGGAACAGCTCGGTGGCGATCGCGTGATTGGTCTTGCCGGCCGCGACCAGCCGGAGCACCTCGATCTCCCGGGGGCTGAGCCCGGAGGGCTCCCGCGCCGGTTGCCGGTCGGTGAGCGCGGCGACCCGGGCCAGCTCGGGCGCGGCGCCGAGCTGCTGGAACACCTGGCGGGCCGCGTCCCACTCCATCGCCGCGGTGTCCTCGTCGTGCAGGTCGCGGCAGGCCAGCCCGACCAGCACCCGGGTGCACGCCGCCTCGTACGGGGCATCCAGATCCCGCCACAGCCGCCAGGCGTGACGCAGCGCCGGCAGGGCGGACTCCGGGTCACCGGCGGCGAGCAGCACCGCGCCCCGACACTGTCCCGCTCGCGCATCCAGGGCAGGCGTGTGGTACGCCTCGGCGATCTCCGTCAGCTCGGTGGCGGCCTCCCGTGCCGCGTCGAGGTCTTTCGCCGCCAGCATGATCTCGATGTAGCCGGGCAGCAGCCGGGAGCGCGTCAACCGGTCGGCGCTCTCGCCGAGCGCCCGCCGGATCGCCGCCGTGGCGGAGTCCAGCTTGCCCTGCGCGAGCCAGAGCAGCGCGCATCCGGGCTGGGTCTCCCAGCCGTACTGGCTGGCCCGCCGGTAGTTCTGCTCGGCCTGCGACAGGTCCCCGCGGAGTCGCTGGATCTCGCCGAGCTGGTGAAAGGCCATCCCCGCGACGATCTCGCCGTACCCCTGGGTCAGGTACCCGCAGGCCAGCTCCGCTTCCCGTACCGCGTCGGGCCACTCGCCGCCCAGTTGCAGCAGCTCAGAGCGGTGGACCCGGCAGATCCCGGAGTACGCGCCGGTGAACTGTGGCCGGTCGTCGTACCAGAGATTCAGCGCTGTGGTCCACTCCCGAGCCCGGCGTACCTCGTGCACCTCGTGACAGGCGGCGATGGTGCTGCAGTAGATCCATCCGGTGACCCTGCACGTGGTCTCGCCCGCGGTGATCCCCAGCATCGCCTCGTCGAGCAGCGCGAGGCCCTCGCCGACCCGGTCCTGCTTGATCCGGATCCGCCCCTGGATGTGCGTGGCGACGGTGACCAGATCCCGGTCCGCACCCTGGCGGCCCAGCTCGGCCGCCCTGGTGGCGGTGGCGTACGCGGCCCGGTACTCACCCTGGCGCTCCAGGCGCTCCGCCTCGGGAATCAGCAGGTAGCCGTGCCCCGGGCAGTCCGGCTCCGATTCGGCGAGCCGCTGTGCTCTGGCGAGCCAGCCCCCCGCGTGTGCGAACTCGCCCCGGAACACCAGTACGTCATGCAGCCAGTACGCGCACCGCAACGCGGGGCCGATCTCGCCGGCGTCGACGTGGGCCTGGTAGGTGCGCTGCAGCGCCTGGGCGGCTTCGGTGCCGCGCCCGAGGATCTGGGCGGTTTCGCCCAGCCGTTCGAGGTCGTCGATCTGGAGTGGGGTGACGGCGTCGACCGCCGTGAACCCCTCGAGCGCCTCGGCCCACGCCTCCAGCTGGTGCGCCTTGCGCGCCTGCTCCAGCTCCGCGATCACGTCCATGGTGCGCCTCCCGCCGGGGAACCGGAGATGCCCCAGCGCCTCCATCTCACCCTGACCGCCTCGGGCTGTCAGTAGTACGGTCAGTCAGCCGTCAGTAGTACGGCCAGTCAGCGGTGGCCTGGAGGCTGGCTGGTCCGCGGTCGGTACGTCGGTCGCGATGATCCGCAGCGCGTCGGCGAGCGCCGTCCCGGACGGGGCGCGCGCCGGGTCGATCAGCCACTGCGCGACCACGCCGATCAGCAGCGCGTAGTAGAAGCCGCCCACCAGCTCGGCCCGCTCCGGGTCGGCCTCGGGATCGATCCCACCGAGGATCCCGGCCAGCCCGAGCCGGGCCTCGCCCATCGCGGTGGTGAAGAAGTCGCGGATCTCGGGGGAGTGCTCCACCTGGGCGAAGATCTCGAAGTTGGCCGCCCAGAACGTACGGCTG